>CAYMMN010000220.1:0-5770 GCA_964391495.1 uncultured Flavobacteriales bacterium
CTCGGCATGAGAAGCCATGATGTGCGCATCATCATCTCCTTTATAAACCGGCATGAAAACATTCATCACGTCCGACAATTTCATACCGGGTCGAAAATCGTAAAATGACTTATTATCATTCAAGACAGCATTTCCTTGTATATGACATCTCTGACAAATGTCCAACTGTAAAGCAATCGGAAGCTTTGCAGGATTCACTATACTGTAATCGATGTATTTTGAAGTATCGATAAGTTCTCTTTGTTGTTTTAAAGCGACATGTATACTTCCGGGACCATGACACCTTTCACAATCTATCCCCCCCGGGATGGCTTTATACTTATTCTCAGAGCCGGGAACAATTTCAGGATATGCATTGTGGCAGGACATGCATTCCAATTCAATTTTTCTGGAAAATCTACTATTGTGACCACCTTCAAATCCCGGAGGCAAATCCCAGGTTCCCTTTTGAGTAAAGAAAGTCGCCGGGATTTGATATACATATCCGTTGACGCTCCACATGTGAGAATTGGTGTGCTGTCCGGATCCAACAATGTATTCTATTCTTTCTGTTCTTTTGTGAATGGTGTCCTTTCCAAGTAACCTGAATTCATCAATCATCAGTGAATCAACGGACCAATAGGGATGATAAAAAAGATTCTTAAATGAATCCCTGACCACTGCATGCTCTGAAAATATCGCGGATGATTTGGAATGGCCGGCCAGGTCAAAAGACTGACCCATTCCGGTTTTGATATACGAATCATAGATCGTCGTATGACACTGACGACAAGTGTTCATTCCAACATAATGCGCACTATCCCTCAGACCCGCATATTGAAATGTGTTTTCTGAGGACTTCTCCTTAAAAAAATTACATCCGGTAAAAAAAGCAAAGATTAAAAAGCAGAGAATGATCTTAGATCCAGACAAACTCCGGAGGGCTAAAAAAGAGAATTTGGCTCTGGAAAACATTCCGGGGATATTTACTTCCGGATCAATTGCATTGTGTATTCATCATAGTATCGGCCATGATCGTAAATCCAATCCTGTTTCAATCCACTCACTTCAAATCCCAGTCTTTTGAAAAGGGCAACACTGCTTTCATTATCAACTCTAACGTTAGAGTAAATCTGATGCAGATCAAGCATATCAAATCCGTATTCAATGATCAATCGCAAAGCTTCAGTCGCGTACCCTTTTCCCCTGTCATTACGATCCGCGATGAGAATTCCGATACCGGCGCGTTTGTTTTTCGGATCGAAATCAAATAAATCAACGCAACCGATACAATTCGTTTCAAAAGCAGGTTCTCCATCCGCGTCTTCATAGCGAATGTCAATCATCAAACGAAGCTGTTTGTTGGTGTAAATATCCTGGTGTGCCTGAGTAACGAATTCTTCAAGAATAAATCGTGAAAACGGAACCAGTGTGCCACTTACGCTCCAGACAGATGAATCGTTTTCCCAGCGATAAAGCAGGTTAAGATCAGTAGGTTCAAGGGCGCGGAGATGAATTAGTTGTCCAACAAGCTGCATAGTCTTTCCGGTTAAATTTGAATGCACGAATTTACGAATAGGAATTGGATTGAGCGGCTGGGACCACAGTGAAGATTATGAACAACAAAAGCCTGATAAATCTGACCATTTATTAGTCCGGATGAATCACAAATTTACAGAACCGGAAAAAACAAATTGCGCGGGGCCCTGGAGATAAATCTGGTTAAATCCCGTTTCGGTTGGTTTAAAATAGACCCTTAGCAAGCCTCCCGGAGTTCTGACATTGCAACTTTCTGAGCCTGATTTGAGAACCCCCTTTATCGATGCTGCCAATGCGGAAGCTGTTACACCTGTTCCACAGGAAAGTGTTTCATCCTCTACTCCACGTTCGTAGGTTCGAACGAAAATTTCAGCTTCTTTATCTACCACAAAATTCACGTTAGTTCCCTTTTCACGGAATCGATCGTTGTAACGAACTTTCCTTCCTTCAGCAACCACATCTAAAACATCTATTTCCCTGAGGAATTTAACCACATGTGGTGAACCGGTGTCCAGAAAGTAGAAATCCGAATTTTTCTCAACCACACTGACATCACTCATTTGCAACCGAACTTCCATTGGATCTGATGAGATAATTTCAGCCTCATGCGGGCCATCAGCTGCAATGAATCGCATATTATTTTTTACTATTCCTTTTTTAAAAGCGAAAGCAGCGATGCATCTTCCTCCATTACCACACATAGAACCGGGCAATCCATCAGAATTGTAATAAACCATTTCAAAGTCGTAAGAAACGCTGGATCGTAACAAAAGCAAACCATCCGCTCCTATTCCAAAACGACGGTGACAAAGAAATTCTATCTGCTCTTTTGAAAGTTGTAATTTATTCTCCCGATCATCCATGAGGATAAAATCGTTTCCTGTACCATGATATTTTTCAAAAATCAGATTCATCATTGTTTGATCGTAAGTGGCAGGTCCATGTCTCGAACTCTTTTATAAGCCATAAATTCTGTACCGGGCCATAATCTATAGTAGTCATTTCCATATCGCATGAAAAGATCACCGTCAATTCTGAAAAG
This sequence comes from uncultured Flavobacteriales bacterium, assembly GCA_964391495.1. Taxonomy (GTDB): domain Bacteria; phylum Bacteroidota; class Bacteroidia; order AKYH767-A; family 2013-40CM-41-45; genus JADKJP01. The sequence goes on from CAYMMN010000220.1 coordinate 2,561, forward strand.
CTTGACAGCATCTGGTTCCTCAATACCGAAAAGAATCAATTTGTTATTGATGAGTTTGTAGCCACGGTAATTGATCGGTGAAATCCAGAATTCCACCTCATAATTGGCGGTCGGAGTCTCCTTTTCAACAAGACCTGCTGCGGGATTTAATTTTTCAACCGCTGACTGACTAAGGCTTGACCCTGCTTCAGTATGTGTCTCCGGTTTATCAGTATTACTACCTTTTTCAATAGCAGCAATCTGATAACTGATCAACAATTGATCTTTTTTAATTACAAATTCTGGTTGATCCTTTGAAACAAGGTATGTTGAATCAGTATCCGGTTGCAATGTCTGTTCTGCGACCTTTTCCGGATTTTCAAGATCAGGTTTCGTTGAAGATTCTTCTACAGAACCGGTCGGTTCGCGAAGTGCTTGCTTCTCTTCTTTTTTCCGGTTCGACTGTTTATCCAACTTTATTTCGTCCGGAGCAGTTTCTTTCTTTTTAAAAAAAGAAAAGGAAAAATAACTCCTTTGGGAGTGGTTTGAATTTGTACCAACATAGTCCCAAATAATAATTCCAAGAAGAGTGACGAGAAAAAATGTCGCGATTAGTTTTAAACCAAAAGGGACTTTTGATTTTTTGTATCCGGTGGCGGAAACCAGGGCATGTTTAATACGTTCATCGTCTGCCATCAGAATACCTTCCTGAAGCAGGTTTTGAAAACTCACCTTACGTCGGAAATCATCATCACTTTCAAGCCTGTCCATGAATTGTTGTAATTCCAATCCACTGAGCGAACCGTCAAGATAACGTTCAATTAAAATTCTTTCCTCCTGGTTTTCTTGCATGTTAGTTAGAGGAAATATTTAGACGTGCACGAGCGATACCCTCCAATTGTGTCATTGCCTTATTTACTTCGAACTGGGCAATTACAGGATTGCTATATTCATAACGTGCGGCAATTTGTTCATAGCTGAGTTTTTCAGCGTATCGTGCGGCAAGGAGTCGGCGACTGTCCGTATCCATGATGCTTACACAGTCGGAAACAATTTCTTTCTGGTGATCGGTATAGGCAGGATTGAGAAGTAATTTATTTTCTTTTCTGAGAATTTTCTCTTCCCGTAAATGCTCTTTCAAAGCATTGAAGAGATAAGGTTCAAAGGGCATATTTGCCGATATCCGGCTTTGCTGGATTTCACGATAAACACGTACAAGAACAGAAGAGAACATTTCAGGTGTTTTTGAATCCTGAATGCCTTTTCGCCTTAACCAGCGACGGGCAGTTTCAAAGTATTTTCGGTTCAGGTAAAACAAAACGTCTTCCTGTCCGTTGATGATTGCAGAGATGATCTCCTCGTTAGAATACTTCGCCATTGCCTGAAATGATAGCAAAGGTAAGTTATTTTCATAGACGAGGAAGGCTGACTGAGGGAGGTTTTCAAGGTGAAATGAACAATGACAAAGTGTAAGTTCCACTGACAGGATTGATACAGGAAATGGAAAATTGTCAGTTTTCTTAACCCCCGTTAATATTTGTTTAACGCTTCTTAACCCCTTCTTTCATTTCTGCTTCATTGAAAAGATAAGAAATTTGATGGCATAAATTTTGTCAAAAACCGAAAAAAAATCCTAAAGCATATGATTCGTCAATTGAAAAAAGCAATCAGTTTCCTGCTGATCGCAGGTTTGGGTGGAGCCGCAGGTGCTTACATCTATTCTTCTTCCTCCTCTACCGGTTTTTCTATCTCCCAAAAGAACACTTCATCCAATGCCGGAGTCCAATATGTAAACATGCCGAATGCAGTGGATGCTGCTTTGCCGGATTTCACAAAGGCAGCTGACATGACTGTACATGCAGTAGTGCATGTGAAGACATTTTATTCAAATAAAAATATGGGCTTTAATCCTTTTGGATACAATCCTTTTGATCTTTGGGGAAGACCACAACAAGCCCCACAACAAGAATCATCCGGTTCAGGCGTAATCATCACGGATGACGGATATATTGTTACCAATAACCACGTTGTCGAAAATGCGGAAAAAGTAGAAGTGACGATGAATGATAACCGCACATTCGGTGCAAAAGTTGTTGGTACTGACCCTTCCACGGATCTTGCATTACTTAAAATTGATGAAAAGGGTTTGCCTTATGTTCCTTACGGAAATTCAGATAATCTGAAAGTTGGAGAATGGGTGATGGCCGTTGGGAATCCATTCAATCTTACGTCTACGGTAACTGCAGGTATTGTGAGTGCCAAAGCCAGAAATATCGGCATCCTCCCCGACCAGTTTAAGATTGAATCATTCATCCAGACAGATGCCGCAGTGAATCCCGGAAACAGTGGTGGCGCTCTGGTCAATACACGTGGTGAACTGGTAGGTATAAACTCTGCGATAGCTTCCAATACTGGTTCTTATACAGGTTATTCTTTTGCTATTCCAGTCAATCTCGTTAAAAAAGTCATGGACGATCTGGTGGAATTCGGTAACGTACAGCGAGGCTTTATCGGGGTGAGTATTCGTGATGTCGACAGCAAACTTGCTGATGAAAAAGGATTGAAAGAAACACAGGGTATCTATGTAGCAGGATTGAGCGAAGGTGGTGCCGCTTCTGAAGCCGGACTCAAAGAAGGTGATATCATCACGAAGGTCGGCGAAGTGAGTGTAAATTCAACTCCTCAACTTCAGGAACAAATTGGTCGTTTCCGTCCGGGTGACAAGGTGAATGTTACCGTCATGAGAGATGGAAAAGAAAGGACATTTGCTGTTGTACTGAGAAATAAAGATGGCGATACGAGAGTTGTAAAAAATGACCAGGTCCTGAATTTACTTGGAGGGACATTTGAAAATATAAGCAAAGATGACCAGGCAAAACTGGGAATTCAAGGCGGGGTAAAAATTTCGAAACTTCTGCCCGGAAAACTCAGAAGTGCCGGTATCCGTGAAGGCTTTATCATCACCTCCATCGACAAAAAACCAGTTAGAACAATGGAAGATATTGACAATGCCTTAAAAACTAAACAAGGCGGAGTTTTGGTTGAAGGAATTTATCCAAACGGATTAAGAGCCTACTATGGGTTTGGAATTTGATTCAAATTGTTGATTGTTACCTTAAAAAGGAGGTCATTTCAGACCTCCTTTTTTATCAACAATTTAACAGACTTATTAACCGGATGTTGACAAAAACTTGCTTCGCCTTTCTTAAAATGGTACATTTGCTTTTATAG
>CAYMMN010000221.1:0-5765 GCA_964391495.1 uncultured Flavobacteriales bacterium
CGGAGCATAAGGAAATGTATGGGTATGAAATCACTCAGAAGGTGAAGGATATTACCGGTGGTAAAATTCAAATTACAGAAGGAGCGTTGTATCCTACTTTACACGCGCTGGAAAATGATGGTTTACTCAGTACTGAAACCATGAACATTGGAAAGCGGGTCCGCAAATATTATTCACTGACAAAAAAAGGCAGATCCTCAGCGGAAGAAAAGATTAGTGAATTATCGGACTTCCTCAATACAATGAAATTTCTGCTCGACATTAAAACTTCTCAGGGATGATCGCGCTGAGCGAAGACATTGTTGAACGTATCGCTGAAGACTTGCGTGTGAAAGGAATAGAGACGCAGGATCTTCAGGATAATCTCCTGGATCACATATGTTGCATCCTGGAACAGGAACTCAGTGATCTGAAAGAGTTCGATCAAAAGTACCCTGAAATTTTACGCCGGTTTTATAAACACAATTTATCGGAACTGGAAGAGGAAACACAACAATTACTCACATTCAAAAACTATTATGCTATGAAAAAAACAATGTTGTTAAGCGGTGGAATTACTTCTTTTGCGTTTATCATTGGGGCTTTCCTGAAATATTTCCATCTCCCCGGAGCAGGAATCATTTTGGTCTTGGGAATTGTATTCTTCAGTTTCCTTTTCCTTCCTCTGATGATTACTTTGAAATTAAAAGAATCAGAAGGGAAAAAAAACAAAGTAATTTTATTCATCGGACTGATCACAGGCATTCTGGCAAGTATGGGTGTACTATTTAAATTGATGTGGTGGCCCGGCGCCAATATTCTATGGAAGCTGAGTCTCTTTTCCCTGTTATTGGTTTATTTACCTGCCTATTTTTTCAGCAATTTCAGGAATCCGCTGATCAAAGTAAACACCATGGTTACAACAATTCTCCTGCTCGCCGGCGGCGGAATGTTGTTTGCTCTCACCGCCTTTTCAAATTCAAATTCCACTACTGATGCCGTTGATACCATGCTGAGTTCAACGGAAACGATCCTTCATCGTCTGCATGATAAAAACAACAGTCTGCTTTCCATTGTCGAACATCCTGCGCCCGTTGCAGAAAATAAATCTACTGCCAACGAAGCGGAACTTGAAGCGACAAATTCAATGGTAAACGACCTGCAGAATTTTAAGGCCGGTTTAATTTCCAAAACTGAAAACCTGCCCATCGAAAATGCCAAAAAAATATCTGTGATGGATCTTCCTGTATCCAAAAATTACCAGCTTGTGAAATCTTATTTGCAAAATGATCCGGAGGTTTCGCTGAAGTCCCTGATCGATAAGATTAATGCATACAATCAGTCCCTCTCATCAAAACCCGGATTATCAACATTGTTGATTAGCGATGCTACTTTCAGTAACACACAATTGAGATTTGTGGTGCATAACCTAAACCTCCTGGAATACCAGGCGGAAATAAACCGGCAGGTTATTCTGAATTACGAGTTGGGGAAAACAGAAAGTCATTAACAATATTCAGATAATTTTCGGGTTTGTTGTTTTCTGATCCTCCCGGCTCTGAATTAACCATGAAGCAATACCTGAATTTCAGGTATTGCTTTTTTTAGCACGATTGTCTGAACACTAATTTCAGAATTTTTAAATCTGAATTGGCGTATACAAAAAAAGTCACGAAGCAAAATCTTTGAAACACTATGTGGAATAGCCATCTTCCAAAAATATTCATGCTTACTGTATTGACAATTTTTATTGTCGAAACAGCACTCCCTTGCAGTATTTATAAAGTTACAGCCAACCGTAAAACAATGGTTGGAAACAATGAAGACAGCTGGAGAAGAGACGCACGAATCTGGTTTGAAAAAGGATCGAATGGAAAATCAGGAGTTGCTTTTGTCGGATATGCAGGCAAACAACCACATCCTGACGGAGCCATAAATGAATATGGACTTGTATTTGACGGTTTTTCAATGCCCCACAAACTCAATTTTCCTGAAAGAGACCCCAAAAAAAAGGACTTCGCTTACGAACAGTTAATAAACATCATGCAACAATGTAAAACTGTAGATGATGTTTATGCGTTTCTGAAAGATTTGAATTTGTATGTACTTAACGGAAGTATCATATTCAATGGCGGCATGCTCTTGTTTGTGGATAAGACCGGAAAATATTTAGTAGTTGAAGCCAGCAAATTGACCTTCGGAAATGACGACAAATTTGCATTAGCTAATTTCAGTATTGCCGATACCAAAGATCTGAGTACCATCAAAACAGAAAGATACTGTAAAGGAATAAGATTTTTAAACAATAAGAAATTAGTCTCTGATCTTGCATTTTGCACTGCTTTGTCTGATACTATGAGTGTAAAAAGAGTAAAAGTGGGTGACGGTACACTGTATACAAGTATCTATGACCTTGAGGAAGGATTAATCCACCTATATTTCTTTCATGATTACAACAAACGAGTAACGTTCAGCCTTAAAGAAGAGCTTGCAAAAGGCGATCATTCGTATGACTTTACAGAAATGTTTCCCGACAATCAGAACTTTCAAAAATTTATTGACTATAAAACACCTCAAAGCGATAAATCAATATTTGCATTTGTTGTCGTGTGTGGACTTCTATTCTTTTTTTCTTTCACACACTTTCTTATCAGCTTTTTCAGGACTTCAAATAACAGTTACAGATTTTTAAAATTGAGCATATCATTATTAAGTATTGCAATGGGTGTATATGCTTTTGTGCTATTAAGAAATGAAGGGATTTATTATTTCCCATCACCATACTATGTTGCACATTCCAGTTTGGTTAGCCTGTCCTCCTATTTACCTTTTGTATTAATAATTTTTATTCTTCCGATTCTGTATTCTTTGATTAAAGTATTCCAACAAAATAAATGGAAATGGTTTGCCCGATACCTGTTCGCTACAAACAGTTTAGCTTACATCATTTTGTTGGTACTATTTGCATATTGGAAATTGTTTAACGTATTCAACTAAAAATAAATTTGAGAAGCAAACACCAACAAGGCTTATAAGTCAGTAAGACTATTGTGCAGGAATAGACTATTGAGTTTCTCTTTTTAACCCCATCTGAATGATTGAGTACCACTTTGAAATCCATCCACACCATACTCCCTGACCAAACTATTATTCAGAAACCATCAAAAATATACACCAACATATAAATTACTTCGTTGGAATAATTTCAAATGAAATAATCTGTGATCTTTAATACACAAGATCACAGATTCAAAGCGAGAATGAAATGTGACAAGTGATTCTACTTACCTCACAAAAACGGCCACTAAGTACCGTTTTGCAGTTTTGCGTTGGGCAGGATATTTAACACAATTATTTTTGCAGAGCACAAAACTTTAAGCTACTACTAAACTATCTGCGGAGAAAGAAACCCCGCCTATTGCAAATGTGCTGTTAGGCACTGGGCATTATTTTAGTTTAACTTTAGAAAACAAACTTCCATTGTCTGCTTTGTAAAGTGGTTTGCCTTTTTCTCGGACAAACGTTAATGGTATTTTAGGATTATTTATGTCTTTATTACCATCGTATTTCCATTTTTTTAGCCATTTCTTATAATATGGATCCAAATCTTTTGGTGTTAGTTGGAAGATTTCAATTAGTTCGATTCCTTCATAAACCGCAAAAATCCAGTCTACTTTTTTATATTTTTTTATGATGACAGGATTCATGTGGTGATGGGTTGAAAAGCTAGATGTCAGCTTAATATTTACTGATTTCAATTCATATTGGTTTCCTTTATCATCTTCTGCATCATTGCCCTCTCTGTCCACAATGTTTTTAAGACCAGTTACTAATAATACTTGCAATAGTTTGCCACCGTTGTCTTGAAACACATCGTTAATTCCACAAGCTTCTTCAGCTAATTTTTGATATTTACGAATAAAGGGAAAAAGTTCATTTAGTTTATCAATATTGGTTTTTGGTGAAATCGGCTTAATTAATTCTGATATGTCTGTATTTAGCGCATTGGCAATTTTAACAAGCATGCCAAGAGTTACATTATGTTTGGAATTTTCGATGTATCCAATGTAAGTACGGTCAATTTCTGCCTTGAATGCCAGGTCTTCTTGTGTCATACCAAGGCTTTTCCGTGTGTCCTGTATATTTTTTGCTATATTGTTCAAAAAATATTTTAAATTATCTTTCATTTCACCACATTATTTTGTTATTTCGAGCAACGAAGTTGAGGTAATAGGTCAAAATACACCACCGAATATATTCGGAGTTTTATTGAAAGGGTGATGCTATTACCGCAAATATTCGGAAAGATATTTTAGAAGATTCAAACCATGTTAAAGTCAAAAGATTATAGATACAAAACCAATTTAGGCAAGGCGTTCTATGGCGATTCATTGGAATTAATTCCGAAGTTGAATGATGAGAGCATTGATCTAATAATGACAAGCCCGCCTTTCGCACTTTTACGAAAAAAAGAGTATGGAAATAAAGAACAGGACGAATATGTTGAGTGGCTTGCTGAGTTCGCTAGATTAGCTTTGCCAAAATTGAAAAATACGGGGAGTCTTGTAATAGATTTAGGAGGAGCTTATGAACGAGGGACACCAACAAGGAGTTTATACAACTTTCGAGTTCTACTGCATTTTTGTGATATACTTGGTTATAATTTAGCAGAGGAATTTTATTGGTATAATCCTTCAAAGTTACCAAGCCCGATTGAGTGGGTAAATAAAAGAAAAATACGAGCAAAGGATTCAGTAAATACAGTATGGTGGTTTTCAAAAACAGCTTTTCCTAAAGCGGATATTAGGAAAGTCCTTGTACCGTATAGCGATAGAATGAAAAAGCTAATTGAAAATCCTGAGAAATTTTATAAAGCAAAAAAGCGTCCGTCAGGTCATGACATAAGTGATAGTTTTGGTAACGACAACGGCGGTGCTATTCCGTCAAACCTACTGCAAATTCCAAACTCAGAATCAAACTCACAATACATGAGTCTTGCGAAACGTCTTGGTCTAAAAACTCACCCAGCAAGATTTCCAGTAAAATTGCCTGAATTTTTTATTAATTACCTCACTGATGAAGGCGATGTCGTCTTAGATATATTTGCAGGATCAAATACTACTGGGGAAGCAGCAGAGAAGTCTGGGAGAAGATGGTTGTCTTTTGAATTGGATGCTCAATACATTGCTGCGTCTGCATTAAGATTTGTGTCAAAAAATATGTCGGACAAAGAATTAAGAGATTTTTACGAATCTGTCTTGAGTGGTAAGCAGCAAGCTATAAACACTGATGTGGATTTATTTACCAACGATTTCGTTGTAGCAGAGAAAAAAGTCAAGTATCAAAAGGCTGTCTAGGTCGTCTTTAATGGCTTATGCCAAACTAGGCAGTATACGCCAACACAGAACCCAGCCAACGTTCCACTTCCTCTACTGACATCCCCTTTCTCTTCGCATAATCCTGCACCTGGTCGCGTTCAATTTTTCCGAGGCCAAAATATTTTGAATCCGGGTGAGCGAAATACAATCCACTCACGGCCGCGGTTGGATACATGGCCAGACTTTCAGTCAGGTGAATCCCGGTATTTTCTTCAACATTCAATAATTTCCAGATTGTCAGTTTCTCTGTGTGATCTGGCTGAGCGGGATATCCGGGAGCCGGACGAATGCCACGGTATTCTTCTCTGATAATTTGTTCCGTCTCCAGATTTTCATCTTTAGCATATCCCCAGAATTCTCTGCGAACACGTGTATGCAGTAATTCAGCAAATGCTTCCGCCAGACGAT
>CAYMMN010000222.1:0-5715 GCA_964391495.1 uncultured Flavobacteriales bacterium
GCCCGATCGGTAATGGTCAGCGTTTCGTGAACGTTGTGATCTGTAATCAATACACCAATGTTACGGTGTTTCAACAGCGATACAATGCTTTGGATGTCTTCCACCGCAATCGGATCGACACCGGCAAAAGGTTCGTCCAGGAGAATAAACTTAGGGTCCACCGCCAATGCTCTGGCAATTTCGGTCCGACGTCGTTCTCCACCGGATAATAAATCACCACGATTTTTCCGGATCCGGTTCAATCCAAACTCCTGCAATAATGACTCGAGCTTTTCACTTTGCTGGCTCTTGCTCAGTTTGGTCATCTCCAGCACCGCTTTGATATTGTCTTCTACGCTCAATTTTCTAAAAACAGATGCTTCCTGAGCCAGGTAGCCAATACCAAGCTGCGATCTTTTATACATCGGAAGATTTGTAATCTCCTGATCATCCAGGTAAATTTTACCCTCATTGGGTTTGATCAGTCCAACAATCATGTAAAAAGAAGTGGTCTTCCCGGCTCCATTCGGACCCAGCAAACCAACAATTTCACCCTGACGTACCTCAATTGATACATTGTCAACAACAGTGCGTTGTTTGTAACGTTTTATCAGGTTTTCAGAGCGTAATAACATGTTGTCCCGTTGATGAAATACTGTTTGACAGGAATGCAGGCAATGCATAGCCATCGGTCAAATATCCTGCAAAGATGATTATTCCAATCAATCCTCCAAAATCAGAAAGACAAGGAAACGGTTCCCAAAATCGCTACCCGTGAAATGCCCGGGTGATCAAGATAGGACAAACGCCAGATATTGTCTATCCGTAAGACTTTGAAGATATTCTCAATGCCTACACCAAATTCGGCATATGGCTTTTTCTCAAGATTGTAAAATACATTTGGATTTGAAAGCAACACTCTGTTTTTAGAGGATAGTCTGCCGGATACAGCACTGAATGTTGCCACTTCTCTCCATTTCAGTTTGCGCAAAGCAGGAATTCGGTCAAGAAAAATTCCGCCAAAATGCTGCTCAGCCTTGAAGCTGATGTATTCATCACTCACAAATTCATAATAATCCATGAGGTTAAAAGCGGCTTTATCATAGACAAATGAATTGTTCCCCGGATGAATAAAGAGCAATGGATAGGGTAGTGCCTGGAAAATCTTCGCCGCTTCAACACTATAACTCAGGATCCCGAAATTTCCGAGATACAAATCATCATCCACTTTCAGTCGCAATTTATCGTAAGAAAAAGAACTGTAAATCACATCTTTTATCCCCTTTGAATATTGCAGATGAATGACCGGATAACGAGTTCCCAACGAGATCCTGTCCACTTTCCCGCTTACAAATCTCTCTTTGTATGCAAATCGCATATAAAAACTGAGTTCCGTATTTTTTATACGATTGGATGAATCCGTTTTCGCGTCGTTCAGATAGTAAGTGAAATCAAGATTCCCAAGCGGAATATATTCACTATGCGCCAGAGTGAGACGATTGGTGAAGCCTTCTATCCATTCATTTTCAAGATAAATTCTTCCCTGGTTGATGTCGTTAAGCTTGTTGCTTTGCTCTCTTCTGAAAATCGTCGCGAAAAAGTTATCATCGGCGAATGCGTTTGGACTTTTTCCCAATTGTTCCACATCATGCTTATAAGCTCCGCCAAGTATGACTCTGGGTTTTTTACTGATAAAATATCGGGCTGTTCCTCCATACTTGAATCGTTCATCTTTTGTTCCATAAGCTCCATAACCATCGAGCACAAGCCATTCGCTGAATCTATTGCTGGTCTGACCGCCAAATCTCAGCCTTATTCCTTCAACAGAATTTGTACTGAGAAAAGTGAATATCGGTCCGATCTCCACCAGTCCTGCCGCTTTATAACCCGTCGCGAAAATTTTCACCATGTCGGCATATCGCTTGTAGGCAGGAATTGTTTTGATCGTGTCGATCATGGAATAAATCGCACGTTCATTTTTGGTCAGACTTTCCGCACGCGTCGAATCCCAGAAAGAAAGGTTCTGCTTCTTTGCTCCTTCGACAAGATCCACTTCCGAGCCTTTGAAAAAGGAATCATCTTTTGGTTGATTCAACAAAAACTTCCTGTAGTAGGTCGTTTTCCGGCCAATGAAACCTGTTGTTTGTTTTGACTTGGTTTCTGTTGGAGCAAGATTGACCACCAGCACTTCTTTGGTGAGCATCCAGTGTTCATTGTTTACATAATCGTAATCGTGAACAAGGGCAAGGTCTTCAATGAAATTGATATTCGCGTCACTCGCAATGCGCATGTTGATTTTACGAATGGCGAAGGAAGTATCCGCGATCCACATTTCACCATTAAAGGTCAGCTCCTGTTTACGTCGCGGATGAAAAGTGACTTTGTAACACCATTTGTCACCGATAAACGCGCTGTCCATCAGAGAGTATTTGTAATACAATTGTGAAAGACCTGCAATCGGACTCACAAAACCTTTTTGGAACAGATAAATGTAGTTGTCGTAAATGTTGATGTTGGAATACAAATCGCCAAGGTATTGCGAAACAGTTTCATTTTCTACCCCGGATATTTTACTCGCTTTGATAATTTCTTTTCGATGTGTCGGGTCGGAACGGAAATAAACATCGGAAACAGTTTCTGTCAGAAAGACCGGCAGATAAGGTGTTTTGTTTGTGGAAGAGGAATCAATATTGTCAAAGACAAACTGGAATGGACGGAACAGACGTTTCTTTTTGAATTTATCTGTGATGTTATTGATGTCAAACTCCAGTTTGTTGTAAGATTCATATTGAAATGCTTTGAGTTCGCTGCGATCGTTTTTCGGTTTGTTCTCAATCACTTTTCTAAGCAGAATAATCGCCGGATTTTCTCCCGCTTTGATCACCACCTCCGGCAAATCAAACTTGTTCGCACGCAAGGCAATATTCATTACCTGCACCTTGTGTTTCTGTACATGCAGGGTGGTGGGTAAATAACCGATGAAGGATACTCGGATACTATCGACCGACTCCATCGTTTCAATACTGAAGTTCCCGTCGATGTCCGTATTTTTTCCGGTGGATGTACCCAGAAATAAAACACTCGCGAAAGCGATCGGTTCGTTCGTCAAAGGATCATACACACGACCACTCACTCTCGTAACCTGTCCGACAGAATCGGCCGGGAAAGAGAGTAAAAACGAGAGTGAAAATAAAAGTAAGAGTGCGTTTCTATACATAGACAAAATAACCGGTCAGGGGATCCGGATCACAGCGGGAATCAAACTTTATTCAATTCATCCCAATACTCTACGGCTCTGCGCAAATGTGGGATCACAATTGTGCCGCCAACAATATTCGCGACAGCAAATACTTCAAAGAGTTCTTCAGTGGTAACGCCTTCTTCCTTGCATTTACCCAAATGATACTTGATGCAATCATCGCAACGCAGCACCATGGAAGCAACCAGCCCCATCAGTTCTTTCACTTTTACGGAAAGCGCGCCGGGAGCATAGGTATTTGTATCGAGATTGAACAGGCGTTTGATAACCAGATTGTCAGCATCCAGGATGCGTTCATTCATCCGGCTCCTGTAAGCATTGAATTCATTAACTGCGTCTTGCATGATGGAATGTTTTATGCTTTACTCTTACCACGAATGACATAAGCACTCACAAATATACTGACCTCATACAGGAAATAAAGCGGAAGCGCCACCATGATCAGCGTAGTCGCGTCAGAAGTCGGTGTGATCACAGCTGCCAGAATCAGAATCACCACTACCGCGTGCCGGCGATAGGTACGCATGAAAGTTGGTGTGAGAATTCCAATCTGTGTCATGAAGTAAACGACAATCGGTAGTTCAAATACTATTCCGGTGATCAGGGTCATCGTCGTGACAGTAGAGATAAAGGAATCCAGAGTAATCGTATTTTTAACTTCAGCGCTGACCTGGTAATTACCCAGGAAATTAACCGTCATCGGGGTGATGATGTAATAGCCGAACATCACTCCAAGCAAGAACAGGAAGGAAGTATAAAACACAATCCCGGTCGCGTAACGACGTTCTTTTTCATGCAAAGCGGGTTTGATGAATCTCCACAATTCCCAGACAACATAAGGGAATCCGCAAACCAGTCCTGCGATAAATGCCACCCACATGTGTGTGGTGAACTGCGCTGAAATGTCGGTGCTGATGAGGATAAACGGACTTGTTGTGATGCACAGATCGTCACCGAGATTCAGTTTGTCTGATAACTGGCAAAGCAATCTGTAGGTAATGAAGTTTGGATTCTTCGGAGCAAGTAATACTCCGTCGAAAAGGAATTCTTTGAAAAAGAACAGGATGAGTGCCAATGACATGACCACCACAACAGCCCGGAACAAATGCCAGCGCAGTGCTTCCAGATGACCAAGGAAGGACATCTCGCCGTTATCGTTTTTGTTCGGGTTGAGAAAATTAAAAATCGCCATTTGGGCGGTAAAGATAGCTTTTTGAAGTGGTACAGATATGTACTGTGGAATTTCTATTCCCCTGAGGATGTCTCAAAATGTTAATAAAAATGGATGGATTGAGGACCTTTTCCCCTTAAAGGATTCCTTCTTTCACAAGATCATGAAGGTGAACCATTCCCACATATTTTCCTTTGTCGGTAATGATGAGTTGTGAAATGTTGTGATGTTTCATGAGATTCAACGCGTCAACAGCCATCATGCCTTTCTCCGCTGATTTGGGTTTCGGGCTCATGATGTCTTTCGCTTTCATGTTCTCGATGGACTTGCCCGTAAGCAGCATTCTTCGCAAGTCACCATCCGTGATAATTCCAACCAGTTTGTTCTTGTCCAACACAGCTGCGGCTCCAAGACGTTTGGAAGAAATTTCTACAATTACTTTTTTCAGATCATCTTCAGAGGAAACTTTTGGTCCCTCGTTGTGAGGATAGATGTCATCAACTTTCAGATATAATTTTTTACCCAGTGCTCCGCCGGGATGATAGCGCGCGAAATCCTTGCTGGAGAATCCTTTCAGGTCAAGCAGGCATACAGCGAGAGCATCGCCCATGGCAAGTTGCGCTGTGGAACTGCTGGTTGGAGCAAGGTTGTGCGGACAAGCTTCTGTTTCCACATAAGTATTCAATGTTACATCACAGGAAACTCCGAGGAATGAATCCGGATTGCCAACGATAGCAATCAGTTTATTGCCCCAGGATTTCAGTAATGGAACAAGAATTTTTATTTCAGGTGTATCACCACTCTTTGAAATACAAATAATGACATCATCTTTTTGAATGATACCAAGATCACCATGAATGGCATCTGCAGCATGCATAAAGATGGATGGAGTACCGGTAGAATTGAAAGTGGCGACAATTTTCTGACCGATAATCGCGCTCTTTCCGATGCCCGTGACGACCACACGTCCCTTGCTTTTCTGTATGAGCTGAACACTTTTAACAAAACTGTCATCAATATATGATTTCAGGTTTCTTATTGCTTCTGACTCTATATCAAGCGTTTTAAGGGCTAATTTTTTTATTTGCTGGGGTGTTTTCAAGGGTCTGAAAATTTTTTCAATATACATCCGTTTTTCACTATGTATTTCGGCAAAATTATTTAATTTTAGTTCCGAAACCTTTTCAGCAGCATATACCTTTTTATTTAACCTAATATCATAAAAATCAGATCAATACAATGCTAGTGGCAGAAAAACCTTTGAAAAGCTATCTCCAGAAATATTTTGGATTCGACAAGTTCAAAG
>CAYMMN010000223.1:0-5714 GCA_964391495.1 uncultured Flavobacteriales bacterium
GCACTATTAGTTATTCGTATACCCAACGATCCTGTCCTAAGATTACTTCCCCAGGACTGGAGTTTATCCATAGAAATCGCTGTTTCACTCCTCTTGCCTGTATTTTTTGTGTTGCACTCAAAAAATTCTGTAATGTTATTGTGCTTTATATACATTGCGGTTCAACTTTTATCTCTTGATCGTTTTGTTTTTGACTTTGCACTGGGAATCAGTATCGTAAAATTCTACCCATACTTTCGTGCATGGTGGCAAAATCAAAAAACTTTACCTGCAAAATTAATTGTATTCATCTCAGCCGTAGTCCTGAGTACCACGTCCCATTTCCTGAATCCATCCATCTCCAAAATACTTGATCTGATATTGATACATACCAATGCATGGGGATGTGCTTTATTTCTCCTGATGCTCCTTGCATCGACACGAATTCAAAAAATTCTGAATATCCGTCTGCTTGTATTGCAGGGAAAAAGCTCATATAGTATTTACCTGGTTCATCTCAGTTTGCTCTTTCTATGTTACCCGATCTCTGTAAGCAATCTGATGACCCTTCCTGTACTGGGAATTCTCGTCTACCTTCTGGTATTTATCATTTCTATTCTCCTGTATTTTGGAATTGAATTACCTGCCATTCGTCTCGGAAGAAAGTGGGAGCAAAAATTCTTTAAAAATTGATCAAAAAAGGCGAATTTTATTAGAAATGGAACATCCCTCACAGATGATGAGGAAGGGAATTTTGTACCTTTGCTTCAAATCACAATAGCTATGTCAAATTCAATATATAATGTTCCGGCTGCTATCAATGAACCGGTTCTGAATTATGCACCGGGAAGTCCGGAACGTGAAGCCCTCAAAGCCGCAATCCTTAAAATGCGTAGTGAAGTCCGTGATGTACCCATGTACATTAACGGAAAAGAAGTGAGAAGCGAAAAGAAAGTTCCGATTACGCCACCACACGATAACAAAACAGTTGTTGCACATTTTCATCAGGGTGATAAATCCCACATCAAACAGGCAATTGACGCGGCCCTTCAGGCAAGATCTGCATGGGCAGCCCTGGACTGGGAACAAAGAGCATCCATCTTTTTGAAAGCCGCTGATTTGCTTGCCGGTCCTTATCGCGCCATCATCAATGCAGCAACCATGATTGGTCAGAGTAAAAGTGTATACCAGGCTGAAATTGATTCAGCATGTGAACTCATAGACTTCCTTCGATTCAATGTTCAATACATGCGGGAGATTTATACACAGCAACCGATTTCGTCGAAAGGTGTGTATAACCGTGTGGAACAAAGACCTCTTGAAGGTTTTGTTTTCGCATTGACTCCTTTCAACTTCACAGCCATTGCAGGAAATCTTCCTACATCTGCGGCACTGATGGGAAATGTAGTCGTCTGGAAACCGGCAAACACACAGATCTATTCAGCAAGCATCCTGATGAAAATATTCCTGGAAGCCGGTGTTCCTCCGGGAGTGATTAATCTCGTTTATGTTTCCGGTCCTGATGCAGGTGAAGTGATCTTCAATCATCCTGATTTTGCAGGCATTCATTTCACGGGTTCTACCGGTGTCTTTCAGGATATCTGGAAAACAATTGGCAACAATATCCACAAATACAAATCCTATCCACGCATTGTCGGCGAAACCGGTGGTAAAGATTTTATCATGGCACATTCCTCCGCTGATCCGGTGGCTTTAACAACAGCGCTCTCAAGAGGAGCCTTCGAATTTCAGGGACAAAAATGTTCTGCCGCTTCAAGAGCTTATATTCCTAAAAGCCTATGGCCAAAAGTAAAAGAAGGACTGATTGCCGATTTGAAATCATTCAAAATGGGTCCGACAGAAGACATGAGTAATTTTATCAATGCAGTTATTGATGAAAAGTCTTTTGATAAACTCGCGAAGTACATTGATGCTGCCAAAAATGATCCTTCTGTAGAAGTCGTTGCAGGTGGTACCTATGACAAGTCCAAAGGATATTTTATCGCTCCAACAGTTTTGCTTGCAAAAGATCCGAAATACACTACCATGTGCGAAGAACTCTTTGGTCCGGTTCTCACAATTTATGTCTATGAGGATGATAAATTTGAAGAAACCCTTGACCTTGTTGATACAACCGGAGTATACGCGTTAACAGGTTCTATCTTTTCTCAGGATCGTTATGCCGTGAATACTGCAACAAAAAAACTGGTGAACGCGGCCGGAAACTTTTACATCAATGACAAATGCACCGGCGCGGTAGTGGGACAACAACCCTTTGGCGGCGGAAGAGCTTCCGGAACCAATGATAAAGCCGGATCCATGCTCAATCTCCTGCGATGGGTTTCTCCACGTACCATCAAAGAAACCTTTGTTCCCGCTACAGATTATCGCTATCCTTTCCTGAATGAAGAAAACCAAAACGGAACCTCTCAGAAGGAAAGTGTTAAAGGGAAAATGAACGTCAACTAAAATTCCCAAAAACATAAAAAGCCCCTCGAAAAGGGGCTTTTTCTTTTCTGATGATTGCATTCCGTATTAACATCGTTTTGTTATAATCTGACAACATTTCGGGGTGCTATTGCGTTAGAATACCTATACTTTTAGAACATGAAAAAGAAACAAAGCTGGTTCATGGAAGACCTTTTTCCATACCTCAGAAATAAGTACACACTTACATTTCTGGGCTTTTTGATCTGGCTTAGTTTTTTTGACCGGAATGACTTCATCACTACTTCTTCCTATCGGCAAAAACTCAATGAACTAAAAACTCAAAAGGAGTATTTTGAAGAAGAGATTGAAAAGAACAAAGCCTACCTCCTCGATCTTCAAACCAATCGCGAAAATCTCGAAAAGTACGGTCGCGAAAAGTATTTTATGAAAAGAGACAACGAGGATGTTTTTGTGATCGTGGACAAAAGGAAAAAGAAATGACCTTAGGTGTTAGATGTTAGATATTAGATATTAGATATTAGGTGTTAGATGTTAGGTGTTAGATGTTAGGTGTTAGATGTTAGGTGTTAGGTGTTAGGTGTTAGGAGTTAGGTGTTAGATGCAATCAAAGGAATAAATCATCTTCAACATAAACCTAAAACTTTTCCCAAAAAAACAACCCGAAACCCGGAACCCGGAACTCGAAGCCCGAAACCCTACTCATAGACCCCAAACACCCTTCTCATCGCATCCGAGATTTCTCCGAGGGTAGCCAGATTTTCAACAGCGTCAATAATTACAGGCATCACATTGTTTCCGTCTTTTGCTGCACTTTCAACAGCGGCAATGCATTGATTCACTTTCACGGAATCTCGTTCTGATTTTAGCTGATTGATTTTCTTAATCTGAACCTCCCGGATAGAATCATCAATTGAAAAATGTTTGTCAAATGGCGGCTCTTGCATTTCAAACTGATTCACACCAACAATGATTCTTTCTTTATTTTCAATCGACTGTTGATATTCATAAGAAGCATTCGCGATTTCATTCTGAATGTATCCTGCTTCAATCGCATTCACTGCCCCTCCCATCGCATCAATTTTACGGATATACTCCCATGCTAGTCGCTCCACTTCATCCGTCATGGATTCAACAAAATAGGATCCTGCCAAAGGGTCCACAGTTTCAGTTGATCCACTTTCATAAGCAATTATTTGCTGCGTTCTTAATGCGATTCGCGCAGCCTCTTCAGTCGGTAAACTCAAGGCTTCGTCATAGCCATTGGTATGCAGAGATTGTGTTCCTCCCAGTACAGCAGACAATGCCTGCAAAGTCACACGGATAATATTGTTCATGGGTTGCTGCGCGGTAAGTGTGGAGCCACCGGTTTGCGTATGAAACCTGAGCATCATCGCACGCGGATCCTTCGCACCCATTTCTTTCATGATACTTGCCCACATTCTTCTCGCAGCACGAAATTTCGCCACCTCCTGGAAGACATTATTATGAGCATTAAAAAAGAAAGATAAACGCTTTCCGAAAACATCAATGTCAAGTCCTTTTTCAAGAGCTGCTTTTACATAGGCTTTTCCATTGGACAATGTAAAAGCCAATTCCTGAACAGCGGTAGAACCGGCTTCCCGGATATGATAACCTGATATCGAAATCGTATTCCACTTTGGAACTTCTTTGCTGCAGTATTCAAAAATATCTGTGATGATCCGCATCGATGGCTTGGGAGGATAAATGTACGTTCCTCTTGCAGCATACTCTTTCAGCAAATCATTTTGAATTGTTCCTGATATTTTTTTCAAATCCGCGCCTTGCTTTTTTGCCAACGCGATATAAAACGCAAGTAAAATGGACGCAGTTGAATTAATCGTCATGGAAGTAGTAATGCCTTCCAGGCGAATTTTATCAAAAAGTATTTCGAGATCACGAATTGAATCAATGGCAACACCTGCTTTCCCAACTTCACCTTCCGACAAAGCATGGTCTGAATCGTATCCGATCTGAGTAGGCAAATCAAAAGCGACTGACAAACCGGTTGTCCCCTGTCCCAACAAATAATGATAACGTTTATTACTTTCTTCTGCTGTAGAAAATCCGGCATACTGACGCATCGTCCACAGCTTGCTCCGGTACATATCTGCCTGAACGCCGCGGGTAAAAGGAAACTCTCCCGGCTTTTCCACCTTCGTATCATGACTGGAATAAACCTGTTTTATTTCTATTCCGCTTTCAGTAACAAATTTCTTTCCGGCAACTTCTTCTGTATTCATGGTCTTCAATTTAATGCTCATTGAAATTCAGCACAACAAAATTAATTTCCCAGTAATTTCCGGGCTTCTGCCTTTAAGAAATCAATCGCTTTTTGAGTGGGTAACATTTCGGTTTTTAATACCTGTTCGAAAATTTGAGTACTCATTTGAATACCTGTACCATTCATTCCCACCTGGTTGAAGGCATTGTTGACAATACGGATCATGTCTTCCTTCGCGCTCTTTACTTCCTCCCAGCTTTGTTCTGAAACATAAATCTGTTGAGATAAATTATGCTCGAACTCAGCCCGTATTGTAGCCACCAGATCTGATTGCAACTGCCCGGCAGTCATTCCGCCACGATGTACGCGAACTAGAATACTGTTTGGATTGATTCTTTCCAGAAAAAGCACAAGCCGTTCATATGCTTGTAATTTCAGTGGAGTCCCGTCTTTCTGACGAACGGCCTTTTCATCCATCGAACGAATTTGCATATCTCTGTCAAGAAATTTCCTGACGGTCATCAAATAGGTGTCAAGAGATCTTTTGACAACAAGAAACATGGCCATCAGTACCAGGAATGCAGGTACAAAATACAGGAGAATGTCGGTGTAATCTTTGGTTTGATTCATGGATAGTTAATTTACCAGGCTCGGTATTTTGTAGTGAAATCAAATAAGTGTTTCAGAATTCTTTGTTCAGTAGCGTTGAAATCCATCTTTCTTCTTTCATAAACCCGTTGTGCTACTTCGATGGCTTCCTCTATTCTGTAAGTTTTAAAACCTTCCGAACCGCCCCAGGAAAAGGAAGGCACAAATTTCGGCGGAAAACCATTGCCATAAATATTGGCACTCACTCCCACCACAGTTCCGGTATTAAACATCGTATTGATACTGCATTTCGAATGATCTCCCATGATCAGCCCACAGAACTGTAAACCGGTATTTATAAATTGCTCCTCTTTATAACTCCAGACTTTTACTTTAGAATAATTATTTTTCAGATTTGAATTATTGCTGTCGGCACCAGGTTTGCACAATTCAC
>CAYMMN010000224.1:0-5697 GCA_964391495.1 uncultured Flavobacteriales bacterium
CCTTTGGAGACGCGCATATTTATTCCAATCATTTTGAGCAGGTAGCTTTGCAATTGTCCCGCGATTTCAGATCTCTGCCGGTACTCAAACTTAATTCGGCTGTGAAGAATATTTTTGATTTCAAATTTGAAGACCTTGTAATTGAAAATTACGACCCTCATCCACATATCAAGGCAGCGGTAGCGGTATAGTTTTACTCTTCGAATAAAAATTAGATCCATTTTATCCATGACGATTTCCATCATAGTTGCCTTGTCTGAAAATAATGTAGTTGGCGTCAATAACCAGCTCCCGTGGAAACTCAGCGCAGATCTGAAACGTGTGCGTGGTTTAACCATGGGTCATCACATTATCATGGGCAGAAAAACATATGAGAGTATTGGAAGACCTCTTCCGGGGAGAGTGAATGTGGTCATCACCCGCAATACTGATTTTAAAGCGGATGGTTGTATCATCGTAGGTTCTCTCAGCGAGGCATTGAAGATTTCAAAATCGGATCCGGAGGTGTTTATTTTTGGCGGAGGAGAAATATTCCGTGATGCATTACCTCAGGTTTCTAAAATTTACATGACAAAAGTTCATCACAGTCTGGAAGGGGATACTCATTTTCCAACTCTGAATCCTCAGGAATGGAGAGAATTGGAACGATCAGAATTCAAAGCAGATGAAAAAAATGAATACGACTATTCTTTCCTCACTCTCGAACGAAAAAAGTAATTAATATCGATCATTAAAATATTAAACATAAAAAAACCTTCCATAGTGGAAGGTTTTTTTATGCATGTTATTTTTACATGGTACCTAATACCTAATACCTTTTATTTCTTACAGCATTCTTTCTCTTTCCCTTCACAATTCATTCCATTGGCTTTGCATTTTTCCATGCATTCTTTGGAACAGCCCATTGAACAATCGTGATTTGCTTCTTTCATTTTGCAACAGGAACTACCCATAGAAGGACACGCTTTTCCGTTACCACATTCAATACCTTTTTCCTTGCAGGCTTTCATGCAAGCTTCAGAACAAGCTCCTTCTCCTTTGCAATCCATACCTTTCATTTTGCACTGTTCCATGCAAGCATGATCGCAGCCTTTTGCGCAATCATGTCCGCCGCCCATCTGGCAATGACCCATTCCCATTCCGGAACATTTCATACCGGCTTCGTGACGAATGGTACACATGCCATTTTCCATCTTGATGCAATCCGCGCTATCGCATTTGCCTTCAGCCATCCATTGTGCGCAGGTAGCGGAATCTACGAGGCAATTGCCTGCAGAATCCATCGTGCAGCCCATACCGGCGCCCATCATGCATTCCATCTTTTCTCCACCTTTGCAACAATCTTTTCCCATCATGCCACCCTCTGCATCTCCGGGATGCAAAGCAATCAGCGGAGCAATGGTAAGACCAACAAGGGAAGATAATTTAATCAGGATATTCATGGATGGACCGGAAGTGTCTTTGAATGGATCACCAACTGTATCACCAACCACGGCAGCTTTGTGAGGCTCTGATTTTTTGTAATAAGTTTCGCCGTTAATTTCAACACCTTTTTCGAATGATTTTTTCGCGTTGTCCCATGCGCCACCGGCGTTGTTCTGGAAAATTGCCCAAAGCACACCACTCACTGTAACACCTGCCATGTAAGCACCAAGAGCTTCAGCGCCCATCACCAAACCGATGATGATTGGAGTTACTATCGTAATGATACCCGGAAGAATCATTTCGCGCAATGCAGCTTTCGTAGAAATCTCAACACAACGGCTGTAGTCAGGCTTTCCTGTTCCTTCCATGATTCCCGGAATTTCGCGGAACTGACGACGAACTTCATTCACCATATCCATAGCTGCCTTACCAACTGAATTCATCGCAAGAGCAGAAAATACAACCGGTACCATTCCACCGATAAACAAAGCTGCGAGAACTTTCGCGTCGAAAATATTGATTCCCTGAATTCCGGTAAGAGTAACGTATGCTGCAAACAATGCAAGCGCAGTAAGTGCCGCGGATGCAATTGCAAATCCTTTACCAATGGCTGCTGTGGTATTTCCAACTGAGTCGAGGATATCTGTTTTCTCACGTACTTCAGCAGGAAGTTCACTCATTTCAGCAATTCCTCCCGCGTTGTCGGCGATCGGTCCGAAAGCGTCAATTGCAAGTTGCATAGCTGTTGTCGCCATCATCGCGGAAGCAGCGATACCTACGCCATAGAAACCGGCAAGTGTATAAGCTCCCCAGATCGCTCCGGCAAATAAAATCACCGGCAATGCTGTTGACATCATTCCTGTTCCTAGACCTGCAATGATATTGGTAGCAGCACCTGTTGCTGATTTTTGAACGATGGACATAACCGGTCTTTTACCAAGTCCGGTGAAGTATTCAGTGATGTAAGAAATAGCAGCGCCAACAAACATTCCGATACATACTGCCCAGAATACATTCATTGAAGAAGTGGTGAGATCGCTGAATTGTCCTGCATTGAAGATGCTCATTGTAATGCTTGCAGGAAGCATCATTTGAATGAGGAAATAGGAAGCAACCAACGCAAGAAGAATTGAGAACCAGTTTCCACGGTTCAGTGCTTTTTGAACGGAGTCAGTATTCGCTTTATCAGTGTCTTTTACATTTACCAGGAATGAACCGAAAATTGAAGCGATCACACCAAAACCGGCAATTGCAAGAGGCAGAAGAATCGGGCCGATACCACCGAAGGCATCATCAATTCCACCCATATCACGAATGATGTAATTTCCCAATACCATGGATGCAAGTACTGTCGCGACATAAGAACCAAACAAATCGGCACCCATTCCGGCCACATCACCAACATTATCACCTACGTTATCGGCGATCGTCGCAGGATTACGAGGATCATCTTCAGGAATACCTGCTTCAACTTTACCAACGAGGTCGGCACCTACGTCAGCAGCTTTTGTATAGATACCACCACCTACACGTGCAAACAATGCGATGGATTCAGCTCCTACAGAAAATCCTGCGAGTACTTCTAATACTCTTGTCATATGCTGGTAGCCATCCATTTGTCCTCCCATGAAAAACTGAAAAAGGAAAATGAACAACAAGCTCAGACCTAACACTGCAAGTCCAGCAACACCGAGACCCATAACCAGACCTCCATTGAAAGAGACCTTAAGAGCCTTCGCCAGTGAGGTACGAGCTGCCTGTGTTGTACGCACATTCGCTTTAGTAGCGATGCGCATCCCGCTGAACCCTGCTATAGCACTAAAGAAGCAACCCAACACAAAGGATACAACGATTAAAATATGTGAATCAGGGACAATCTGAGAAAGAATACCCAGACCTGTTCCTGCCAATACCATATAGATAGCAAGGATTCTGTATTCTGATTTCAAAAAGGCCATTGCGCCTTCAGCGATAGCAGATGCAATTCCCTGCATTTTAGAATCACCGGCATCTTGTTTAACAACCCAGGCTGATTTCACAAACATGAACAACAACCCGATGAGTCCTAATACCGGTATTACATAAATGAAATTTTCCATATCAATCTGATTTTTCGAGGGCTGCAAAGGTAAACGAAACCCGTAAAAATGCAAATTCTGACGAGATTTTGAAGAAAGTGCCCTTTCGGGCATTTATTAAGCCTGGATTCAACATAAAATGTCTTCAAAAGTCAAACAGCCACTCTTTTCAAAAGAAAAGAGTGGCTGTCTGCAATGAAAATGGCGAAATAATCCCCCATAAACAGGGAATCGGCCTTTAAATTATTTTATAAAGGAGACTCTTTTCCGAATTGATTTATCAGGTGACAATAAAGAAATGAAATAGATCCCTTTACTCAGATTCAATTCATTGAAGTTGAGCTGATAATGATGGCTTCCCATGTTCAGAACGTTATTTTCAGGCTGAAGAATAACTCTGCCAAGAGCATCCATTAGTTCAATTTTCACAGAAGATTTTTCGGACAGACTAAAATCAATATTCACTACATCTTTAGTTGGATTTGGGTAAATTTTAAAACCAAATAAATCTTCAGTCTCAGTTTTCGAAATTCCGGTAAGTGTAAGGGTAAAACTTTGCACTTGTTGGTGGAAGCCGCAACGATTGTAAGCCGTGAGGATAACATTGTAAGTTCCTGTTGAAGCATAGACGTGAACAGGATTCTCCAGTGTACTTGAATCACCATCGCCAAAATCCCAAACCAATGAATCGAAATCAGTCGACGTATTCGTAAAAGTCACAGTGTTGGCATTCGAAGCATAGTTGAAATTTACAGTAGGGAAAGGAAGATTCAACTGATGAGTAAGAGTCCATGGCACTGCTGCCCAATTATTGCTGTCATTCATTTCAAGAATCCAGTTGTTTGGATCTGTAAACGATACTACATAATAGTCACCATTGCACACACTGTCGAGTGTGATCCATTGCCCGTACAGAGCCGCGGAATAAATATCAAGATAACCAACATAAATTCCCTGATCTGTTGTGCATCCTGTGACAGTTCCTAAACCATAATTCGGGAAACTGTCGCGTCCAAGAATATTCCCGGTGGTATCTACACAATATCCATTACCGTTTGTACATGTTCCGAGATTGACAAGGCAATAACTTTGTTTATTCCCGGTTCCAACTACTGGCCATTCATAAGGCTGCTTGCCAATCATAGGTTGTCTCAATGTATATTCTGCCCATCCGTCCAGATGGATGTGCCCATGCTGAGGATGATAGGTCATAGTGCCTGCAGGTCTGTTGAATGAAGTGAGTGTCCCGTTGGTTTTGTGATAAATGGTTTGTTCTACCAATTGTTTGGGAGGCTGACCATTCGGGCAAACAGGAGTATTGCAGGGGACAAGAACTGTATCGCAATAACAGGTATTAATTCCATGAATCTCCAAAGGACCCCATCCGATGTTTGGTGTCGCATTGTTTACATATAATGTATCTGTTGCTTCATAAGAACCATCCAGTATGGCCTGAGCAGAAGCTGTCATGTCGGGAATCAAATCACAATCCTGTGTGCCGTCAGGACATTGACAACGTGTAGCATCCTGTACGCTACATGGCATGATAGAGTGGGAGGTAGGACTGTTTCCAAATGTCAAAGAGAAAGTATTCACATCCCCTGAATCCGCCCCGGCAAGATCCGTCACAACCAGATACCAGGTTCCATTCGGATCTCTGCCATTGTTGTACAAAGCCAAATCTCCATCAGGGTCGTACTCTCCAGTGAATGGAGGAACGTTTCCGGGATCGCTCAGCAAAGCATTTGCACTATGTCCCCGGAAGCAGGTATTGGTGAAGTTGTCACCACCATCACCGTTGCGATTGGAGAGCATCACTACGAAACTATCCGGACTCATCAGCTCAATTTGTAAGTCTCTGTCATAGGAATGAGTGATGTCTATACAAATTCTTTCAAGTCCAAAAGTGACAGAGTCAATACTGGTGGGAAGACCACTCACAGTGCAAGGAAAATACTGGGAAACTGCGACACCATTATAATCATGAATCACGCCTCCTGTGCCGGTAAATGTTTGCGCTTTGGATATAGTAAATAGAAAGGCAAGCAGGATTGCCAGGTAAATTTTTCGCATGTGAATGGGATTTGAATGCGAAATATAACAATTCATTTCAAGTAAAGACGATCTCAAATAAAATACGTTTTCATAATTGAATAATTCATTGAATGAAATTCATTTCTTGTTGAAATTGAAA
>CAYMMN010000225.1:0-5660 GCA_964391495.1 uncultured Flavobacteriales bacterium
ATAGATGAAAAAGTTTCCATTTGTGATTCGGGTGTACGGGTTATACATCAATGCATCCAATGAAGTATTGGTGAGTGATGAATTTGTTTATGGTCATCACATCACAAAATTTCCAGGGGGAGGACTTGAATTTGGTGAAGGAACTATTGATTGTTTACGTCGCGAAATGATGGAGGAAATAGGCCATTCATTTGATGTATTGGAACATTTTTATACAACTGATTTTTTTGTTCCTTCTGCATTCAACCCGGAAATCCAGGTGATGTCAGTATACTATTTGATGAAACCTCTTGGAGAAATAAATCTGAAGACTTCCACAAAACCTTTTGATTTTGACTCACAGGAAGAGGGTGCGCAGTCTTTCCGTTGGATGGCTTTGGAGAAAATGAATACAGAGGACTTCCAGCTGGTTATTGATCGCCATGTTGCCGGACTTTTGAAGAGTCGTTATTCTTCCTGACATCCTTGAACATTCGAGCGGAAATAAATCCATCCGCTTTCAATTTAGAGATGAGTGTATCGCATTCATGTTTCTCTGTAAAATTGGAAACGAGCACCTGGTATTTGCGATGTTGCAGATCTCCTGAAATCCGAATTTGCGCTGCAGGCAAATGATAGTCCAGAGCAATATGACTGGCCATATAAAAAGCGTGCTTCCAGTATTCGGTTTGCCATACAAGAACTGTTTTGCCACTGAGTTCAGTTGTTCTTCCAAAGCAATCCCAGATATCATTTTCAACGAAAGTCGAGTCCTTCCAGGGCAGATGATCAAACAGGTTCATTACCTGAATTGTTACCGGAGCGACACCAAATGGAACCATTTCAAGCTTCATCGCTGCAGAGTGGCTAAGATCGATGATCCTGCTTCTGACAAATGGACCGCGATCGTTGATACGAACAATCGCGTGTTTCCCGTTTTTTTTATTGTAAACGTTGACGATGGAGTTGAAGGGGAGTGTCCGGTGCGCGGCTGTAAAATCATTTTTATCGTAAAACTCTCCGTTACTAGTTTCCTGGCCCTGGAAACTATCATGATAAAAAGAAGCTTTGCCGGAATTGGAAATTGAATCTTTTTTCTGTGCAGATGCCGACAGCAAATGCAGAGAGGCAAAACAAAGAAAGAGATATTTGATGTTGAATCTCAAGACCATGATAATTGCTTTGCCGGAAGCGACAAAAAACTAATGAAATTATACCTACTCCTTTACCCAATATAAATTATAGCAGGATTTTATCCTTTCAGTTCAATCGGCGTGAAATGATGTGTTCAATCTTCAGGAACAACTCGGCAGGACTGAACATTCTCCAGTTCAATTCATCAAGCTCTCCGCCAAAAACCATGTAATAATCAAGATTGAATCTTTCCATTTCTATCATGACATGCGGACGGAAATTGATAGCTGCTATCCAGCCCTCTTCAACATCCTGAAACCATTCCTCATAATAGCAATCATCGGAGCCATGGAAATTCAAAACATTTTCACCGATCAGGATGAATTTACTGATTCCTTCCGTCATCATCGGTTCTATCACTTCTCGTTTCAGGAACATGATATCATTGTAAAGAGCATCATTCCATTCTCCGATAAATTCTATGACAGCATATCCGCGCTCGTAATCCGCGAAGATAACTTTCAGGTAAAGTGTTGCTGAGCCGAATTCATCCCATTGCGGGTGGATATAATAATTGTAAACCGTATTTGTAAATTCAAATTCACTATACACCGTGCCGTGGAAAGGCGAGAGTTCGTCTTCCGAAGCAATGTAAAGCTCTCGCCAATTATAGAAGGGTTCGATATCCTGCACGGTAAAAGAGGGTCAATTGTTCTTTAACGCGAAGATAATAATAATATTTCCTGTGGTGAAGAAAGTCTGACTGAAATCGAGGAAGGAAAGGATGAAAATTAAAATGTGATCAGGTGAAAATGTTAAATGAAAACAAATATATTAATTACTGAATCGAATTATTTCTTAACCGCATCCAGCGCCTTTCTGACACTTCCGTATTTATTCAGAAGTTCTCCTGCTTCAATCGCTGTGATGTTGAGTTCATTCATAAGCATGGACGTACCTCTTTTAATAAGTTTGTTATTGGTCAGTTGCATGTCCACCATTTTATTTCCTTTCACACGACCGAGCTGAATCATCACCGAAGTTGAAATCATGTTGAGCACAAGTTTTTGCGCGGTGCCTGCTTTCATGCGCGTGCTGCCGGTGACTACTTCAGGGCCAACAATAATTTCAATAGGGTAGTGTACATTTTTTGCAAGCGGGGAATCCGGATTGCAGGTGAGGCCAATGCAAAGAATGTGATTCTCTCTGCAATGCTTCATTGCTCCAACAACATAAGGAGTTGCGCCGGATGCTGCAATGCCCATCACTACATCGTGTTTTGAAACACCATGCGATTGCAGGTCCTTCCAGCCTTGTTCAGGATCATCTTCTGCGAATTCAACTGCTTTGCGGATTGCCGTGTCGCCACCTGCAATCAAACCGATCACACGACCATGTTCAAGCCCATAGGTAGGAGGTAATTCGGAGGCATCAACAATGGCCAGTCTTCCGCTTGTTCCGGCACCAAGATAAAACAATCGACCGCCTTGTCTTAATTTTTCACTGATAAGTACAACAACTGTCTCGATGCGGTGTAATGATTTTTCAATCACCTGAGGAACAGTTTTGTCCTCCTGATTGATCGCGTGCAACAGGTCATACACACTCATTCTTTCGAGTGAGTTATAATTCGAATCTTTTTCAGTTGTTTTTTCTTCCATGCAATTCTTACCCAAACAAAATCGAAAAGAAATAGTTTAAAAATTGAACTTCATTGTCAGATGAATTTTACCGATACCCCGGAAAATCATTTGGATTATATTCCTGCATGAGTCCATATGCGGCGTCTACGATATCTTCTACAGAAGGTTTGGAGAAATAATCGCCATCTGACCCATATGCCGGCCGGTGAGCTCGGGCGGTTAAGGTCTTTGGTTGGGCATCAAGATAACGGAAGCCATCCTGAACCTCAAGTACTTGCTGGAGAATGTAAGCGCTAGCGCCGCCCGGAACATCTTCGTCCAGAATAAGCAGTTTGTTTGTTTTCTGTAAGGAAGCGGCAATGGAATGATCCAGATCAAAGGGGAGTAAACTTTGTACATCGATTAGTTCTATCGAAATTCCAAGTTCCTGTAAGGGACGAATTGCTTCCTGGGCAACTCTGACGCAGGAACCATAGGTTACCAATGTGATATCAGTACCTTCCTGTATAGTTTCCGTTACTCCGATTGGCACACGGAACTGCCCGAGGTTTGCCGGGAGTTTTTCTTTCAAACGATACCCGTTGAGACATTCCACGATCAGACCGGGTTCATCGCCTGCGAGAAGAGTATTGTAAAATCCTGCTGCCTGGGTCATGTTTCTGGGGACGAGAATGTGCATACCACGGAGCGCATTGATGATCATGCCCATGGGTGAACCACTATGCCAGATTCCTTCAAGGCGATGCCCACGTGTCCGGATAATGACCGGAGCTTTTTGCCCGCCTTTTGTACGGTATTGTAAAGTGGAAAGGTCATCACTCAGAATTTGAACCGCGTATAGCAGATAATCCAGGTATTGAATTTCAGCGATCGGCCTGAGGCCCCGCAATGCAAGTCCGATACCCTGACCGGCAATAGTAGCTTCCCGGATACCAACATCTGAAATCCGGATCTCACCATATTTTGCCTGCAATCCCGCGAAACCCTGGTTTACATCACCAATTCTACCCAGATCTTCTCCAAAAGCGACAAGTCTTGGGTCGTTGTTAAAGAGTACATCAAAATTCGCCTGTAATATTTCTCTTCCGTCCATGAGCGGACCTTCCGCATCATATTGAACGGGAACAGCGGAAACATGTACAGCAGCTTCTTTGGATTCACTGTGTAAATAAGAATTATAACGATCGAAATTTTTCGCGGTATAATCCTGGTTCCATTGAATCAATGCATTTCTGGCATCTGAATTTTCATTTCTTGCCAAACGTAAAACACGATGAACGGCAGCAGCGATGTCCCGTCGTGCAGGATCCATCATTGCTTCGAGTTCAGTTTTTACTTTCTGAATAAACGGACCTGCGCTGCTGTTTGCTGCAATAGAATCGAACAGAGCAGAAACAACTTTTATTTCTTCCTTGATGGGATTCATGAAGTCATCCCATGCCTTTTTCCTGCAAGCGGCGGCATATTTTTTTGCATTAGCATCAATTTCATCACATTCTTCGTTTGTTGCTATTGCAGAGGAAATCATGAATTCCCGCATCTTGCGTAAACCGTCAAATTCTTCTTCCCAGGCAAGACGCTCCTTTGATTTATAGCGTTCATGAGAACCGGATGTGCTGTGACCTTGTGGTTGTGTAACCTC
Organism: uncultured Flavobacteriales bacterium; assembly: GCA_964391495.1. Classification (GTDB taxonomy): domain Bacteria; phylum Bacteroidota; class Bacteroidia; order AKYH767-A; family 2013-40CM-41-45; genus JADKJP01. The sequence continues at coordinate 4,399 of CAYMMN010000225.1, forward strand.
CTGAACATGGAACAAAACCGGTACATGTTGTTCACGGCAGATTTTTATTCCTTTCTCATACATCTCACACAGACCGGGATAATCCCAGCCCTTTCCGCGAAGGATCACATAGCCTTCTCCTTTGTCGTTGCGTTCGAATCCTTTCAGGATTTCAGAAATATTTTGTTTGGTAGTCTGATATTTTGCAGGAACGGAAATTCCATATCCATCATCCCAAACTGAAATCGCCATCGGAATCTGTAATACACCCGCTGCATTGATGGCTTCAAAAAAGACACCTTCTGAAGTACTGGCGTCGCCGATGGAACCGAATGCGACTTCATTTCCATTGATGGAAAAACCATGAACCTTTTTTAATTCCGGATTGTTCCTGTATAATTTTGATGCCCAGGCTAAGCCTACCAGGCGAGGCATTTGCCCTGCGGTAGGAGAGATGTCGGAAGAAGAATTTTTCATCCGGGTAAGATCTTTCCAGCTGCCATCGGGATTCAGACTGCGAGTGGAGAAATGTCCGTTCATTGATCGGCCGGCTGAAGAGGGTTCCGCTTCTACATCAGGATTGGCATAAAGCTGGGCAAAAAATTTGGTTATATCGGATTGCCCGATGGCAAACATGAAAGTCTGGTCACGATAATATCCTGCACGAAAATCTCCGTCTTTAAATTGTTTGGCCATCGCGATTTGTGCCAGTTCTTTTCCATCACCGAAGATGCCAAATTTCGCTTTTCCGGTAAGCACCTCTTTTCTTCCTAATAAACTTGCCTGGCGACTCTCCGAAGCGATACGGTAATCATTCAAAACTTCCTGACGAAAGTCTTCGAAACTTAAATCTCTGTTCACTGAACCTGCGGGTGATTCTTTCATAAAAAAAATCGTGTTTGGTGTCCTTACAAATATAGGAATTTTCGGAGGTTATAAGGAGGTACTGAGCTCTGTAAATAAAAACATTGGTTTTTCATTTATTTGCTTATTTGGCAGTGTTTTATTGTGCCGGATGATAGCTTTCTGAAACAAAGGTACTTCCATCCAAGGGTCATGTTTTCATTAATTTTCATTGATAAACAATTGAATGCTAAAGGCTGAATCATTTTCTTTCAAAGATCACCTTCTAATCACCAAAGCATGCCGATATTGTGCTCCAATTCAATAAATCGATAAATGAAATTGGTAAATCATATAGCAGCCTTCCTGATTTTTGTCATTGTCGGAACTTCCTGCGAACCGGCGGCGTCAGTTCCCTAAAGCCGGCGTTTTGTCGCGCT
>CAYMMN010000226.1:0-5653 GCA_964391495.1 uncultured Flavobacteriales bacterium
AAATGTAAAAAATATTTCTATAAATAGTTGACTAAGCCATAGAATTCGGGGTTAGCTTGCCCCCTCTGAGACACAAACCCAAAATTCTATAAGCCTTTCCCAAAGTACTATAACACCCCACCGGGACACCAAACCTACATTTGCCCTATACAAACACCCCAACAACCAACAACCAACAACCAACATCCAAAATCTAAAATCTAAAATCTAAAATCTAACAACTAAAATCTAAAATCTAAAATCTCCCCTCCATGCAACCTAAAACAATCGAATACAATCTCGAAGTTAGCCAGTTCAACTGGGATATCGCACCGGGCAAAACAATTCAGGCCTGGGGCTTTAATCAACAAATTCCGGGTCCGGTTTTAAGGGCATCTGTAGGTGACACACTCGTCATTCGTGTAACGAACAAACTTCACGAACCTACATTAATACATTGGCACGGCCTGCGCATCCCTGCAACAATGGATGGAACCGATGCAGTTCAGAAGCCTATTGAACCCGGAGAGAATTTCGAATACCGTTTTGTTTTACCCGACGCAGGAACATTCTGGTACCATTCCCATGTCAATGAAACCGAGCAAATGGAAAAGGGATTGTATGGTTCATTGATCGTTGAAGAAGCTACAGATCCTGTCTTCGACGACGAAAAAATATTCATGATCGATGACATGAAACTTGATAAGGAACATCAGTTCACCAAACCGGGATGGTTTATTCCTCGCATCGTGGAAAGACATGATGGCAGACAGGGAAACACATTACTCATCAATGGAAAAGAAAATCCAACCATTGAAATCCATGCCGGACAAACCGAAAGATGGCGCTTCATTAATTCTTCCAGCGCGAGATATTTTCATCTGTATCTCGGTGGCAGGGAATTTAAAATCATCGGTACCGATGGAGGGTTGCTGGAACATGCACGTCCGGTCACCGAGGCATTGATAACCCCGGGCGAAAGAATCGATATCGCTGTTGGTCCTTTCAACGAAGGAGAAAATTTCTCAATGGAATCATTAGCCTATAACCGAGTAACTTTCCTGAAAGCTAAACAAGAATCATTTGCAAGAATAAAAGTTACAGAACCAAAACCTTCTGTAACATTCATACCTGAAAAACTAAGAACGATAGAACCATTGGCTAAACAGGATGCGGAAGTCTCAAGAAAAATAAAACTTTCAGTTGGACCGAGCCTGAAAGATGGAATGGACTTCCTCGTCAATGGCGATGTTCATGTAAACGATCAACCGGTCTATGTGAACGAGTTGCAAATTTGGGAAGTATCCAATACCAGTTTGATGGATCATCCTTTTCACCTTCACGGTTACTTTTTTCAGGTTCTGGAAGTGAATGGCGAAGCTCCGGAATATATGGCATGGAAAGATACTGTGAATCTGACACCAAGAACAAAAATCAAAATTGCCTGGCTCCCGGACAACCGGCCCGGTACCTGGATGTACCACTGTCACATCATTGAACATCATGCCGCCGGAATGATGGCAAATTTTGAAGTAATCGACCGCAATGCTCCACGTCAATTTGCAATGTCAGCAATGAGTCATCATCACCATCACTAATATTCTCCACACAAAAACGCGAAGGGCGCAAAGAATTATCTTTGCGCCCTTCGCGACTTTGCGTGAAATAATAATAGCTTTATCCAATCCGCTTTAACTCAGCTTACCAAACGCCTCTTCCGTTTTCTTCCACTCTTTCATCAAAGTCGGAAGCAAGGAGATACAATCAGCAGGACTCGGAGATTCTCCAACCAACTCAATCTGACGACAAACTTCAGCAAGCAGATTCGCACCGATGTTTAAAGCGGATCCTTTTAATTTGTGAGCCAATTTACTCATGGCCCTCCAGTCTTCCTTCTTACTCAACATTTCCAATTCTGCAGTAATCTCTCTTCCCTGCTCGACAAACATCGCGATCACATTGGAAAAGAACGTAGGATCAGAACCGGCAGTCATGTCGCGCAGACGTTGAACAACAGCCATGTCCAGAACAGCATTCGAAGGCTTTTCGGCATTGCGGTGATTATTTTGTTGTTCCATCTCCGCCCTTGCCTGGATATACCTTCCACCCCACTTACGGATGCGTTCAACGATCTCCTCTAGCAAAAATGGTTTACTAATGTAATCATCCATGCCTGCTTCCATGCATTTCTCTTTATCACCTTCCAATGCAAAGGCAGTCATCGCGACAATAATTGGACGCTGAACCAAATCCATTTTCTGAATGATAAATCGAGTAGTCTCCAGACCATCCAGTTCTGGCATCTGAACATCCATGAAGATCAAATCATAAGATTCTTTTTTTAATGCATCGATGACCTCAAGTCCATTGTTCACCATTTTTGGTGAGTAACCCAAACCTTCAAAAATATTCAGTGCAAGTTTCTGATTGATTAGGTTGTCTTCCGCGATCAGAATTTTTACCGGAACGTGTTGCGCCAGTTTTATATCCATGCGGCCGAGGTCCTTGTTGTGCTGACTACGGGAGTGATCTTCGATCGAGAACACTCCTATCAGTATATCAAGAACCTTAGAGCGATCTACATTTTTCGGAATGACTGCGGAAACGATTTCACCGCTGTAATCAAAAACAACATTATCTGATTCATCCGCATTAAACAGTACAATAGGCAATTCCCCTTTTCTCCTGATCTGACGAATTTGTTCAGCAAGGTTTAACGCTTTCGCGCTGATCATTTGAGCATCGATGAGAACCAGGTTCAATTCAGCATTGGTGCGGACAAGCTCAAGCGCTTTTCCCGCGTCATCAACAGAACGTGGAACCATGTTCCAGCGACGGAAATAATTCGAATAAATATCAGCCTCCGTTTTATCATCACTGATCAACAGGACATGAGAATTAACCAACTTATTGCTGCCATTGCCGGTGCTGCGTGGTGTATCTGTTTTGGATACTGATTCTGTTTTTATCGTAAACTGGAAATTAGATCCCTGACCTGGAACACTGTCTACCCAAATCCTTCCACCCATCAATTCCACAAGATTTTTACTGATGGCAAGTCCAAGCCCGGTTCCACCATAAGTCTTCGCGGTGCTGGCGTCAGCCTGAGAAAATGTTCGGAACAGTTTTCCAATTTTATCAGGAGGAATACCCACACCTGTATCTTTTACCTCAAAAAGTAAATCAATTTTATTTTCAAGCTCTTTGAGAATTGAAACACTTATTGTTATTACTCCTTTCGGAGTAAACTTGATGGCATTACACACCAGATTCATCATGATCTGACGCAAACGGGTAATATCTCCATATATATAAGTAGGCACATTTCGTGCGATGGTGTATTGTAAAGCAAGGTTTTTCTCAATTGCTTTTGAAGACATGAGATCAAAAGTTTCTTCAATTGCACGCTTAATCGGAAATGGCCTGTGCTCAAGCTCCATCTTTGCCGATTCAATTTTTGAATAGTCAAGGATGTCGTTGATGACAGAAAGCAATGCTTCACCACTCAAAAGGATAGAATCCACATAATCCTGTTGCTTTGGCGAAAGAGAAGTTTGATTGAGCAGCTTACCCATTCCAATGACTCCATTCAATGGAGTACGGATTTCGTGGCTCATTGTCGCGAGGAAACTGGACTTCGCTTCTGCAGCCGCTTCTGCCTGGTTTTTTTCCTGTATTAATTTTTGCTCCGATTTTTTACGTTCTGAAGTATCATGACCAAACAACGATACGCTGACCACATTTGTATAATCATCCTTCACAGGAGTGACTACAATTTCAATGTCGATACGTTTGCCATGCATGACAACATTTCGTTCCTGAATGAAGTGTTCGCCGGCAAGCGCACGTTTGTGCATTTCAAGATATTCAGGATGAAAATTCTCAGGCAAAATATCCAACAGGTTAAACCCTGTTTCAACGACAATGCCTGTGAGTCCGAAAAGAATATCACAAAGCTTCGAATTAATCAGCAAAATAGTGTGATGCTTATCCACCGAAAGGATGGAATATTCAGCATTCTCAACAAGCGCGCTGAGTTTATTTTTACTGTCCGCCATTGAGCGCTCGACGCGTTTACGTTGGGTGATATTCTCAACCATCGTAATCACAAACTGCGGACGCCCTTTTTCATCGCGTGAAAGAGAAGCTGTCTCGTTCACCCAGATCACTTCATTATTCCGTTTTATAAAACGTTTTTCCCTTTTACTCAGTGGAACATCTCCTCTGAAGATCGCGGAAATATTCTTTTTCTCTTTCTCCTTGTCTTCCGGATGCAAAACATCAAGGAAACTAAGTTGTTGCAGTTCAAATTCGGTATAACCCAGCAGATTGCAAAAAGCTTTGTTTGCTCTTGTGAATTTATAATTCATTCCGATGAATGCCATTGCCTGCAATCCATCCTCAAATAATCTTTTTGCTGTAGGATCCGGCTCAACAGCAACCGGAGGTTTTGAAAATTCGGCTTCCTGTACAGGCTCTGCTTTCAAAAAACTCAGATCGGTAATACGAACAGTCAGCAGCGACTCTGAAGCAGATGAGGTTTTCACAGCCTGCATCAGCCCTCTGAATTTTTTGCCTTTCAGACTTACATACTCCGCTTTCGCCGATGCTCTGCCCTGACTTTCCAGACCACGACGGATTTGTTTTTTCTCATCCAGTGACCAGTCGGCCACCATGAAGGAATTGAGATCATGATTGAGCAAAGCATTTTTATCTTCAGTCTCAAACAGACGTAGAGCTTCATCCGAACAATCCAGGATTAAACCTGTGGAAGCACTGATGTAAAAAACGGGATCTTCAAAAACAGGCTGAATAATTTTTTCTTCTTCAACGATTTCTTCCTGCTCCTCTTCAATGATTTCCTGTGTACCGGAAACCCTGAACCACATGTAGAACAGAGTAAGAATCACAAAACCAAACAGACTAAGCAGGAGGAAAAAAGTAAAATGCAATTGAAGCAGATAATCGAGCACAAACACCAGGGCATATACCACAGCTACTGCTACAAGCAGTAGTCGGTATAAAACCTTTCTTCCCTCATCAGGAATCGGTCTTCGGATATTTTTAATTTTTGAACTCAATGGGTAAAAGCCCAATTATGACTTATTCTTTATATGGGTTCTGTGGCAGTATGTTTTGAAAACAGGCATCATATATTTGTTAAAAACGATGTTTTTATTACAAAAACGAAGATTCATGCCGGTTTTTAAGGATCTGTCACATTACCGGTTTCAACCTGATTTTTTTTCAGTCTGAAGACCCTGAAAGCCTTAATGGGCGCTGATTTGAGGAGAATAATACGAAAAAACCCGGCCCTCAAGATAAATCTCAAATTGGGACCGGGTTCTGAAAACCTTCTTTTTATCAAATTCGGTAAAAAATCAACAAGCGAATCTTACACTTTCTGGAGCTCCGATTTTACAAAATCAACGAGTTCACGGATGTATTTCTCGGAAAAATCGAACCGAATTCCAGCCGCGCTGTAGATCTCCGGAATCGAACAACTATAGCCCAATTTTAATGCATTCATGTATTGTTCGATGGCTTTTTGCGGATTCTGTTTGTAATTCCTCCACACAGCAATTGCACCAAGTTGAGCCATTCCATATTCGATGTAATAAAATGGAACTTCAAACAAATGCAATTGTTTCTGCCACATCGCTTCCAATGCATT
>CAYMMN010000227.1:0-5631 GCA_964391495.1 uncultured Flavobacteriales bacterium
ATTTGTTGGAGAGTGGAAAACGACGGAATTGAGGAAAGAGATAATTCAAATTGAGTACACATATACCTTACATTCAGATATTGCATTGCTTTATCCACTCAATTGGTTATTCGCTAAAACTTTCTGGAGAACATATATGAAGAGAGTTTTGGAGAATATCAGACAAATGATTTCCGATCAGGAGCCATATCAGTATGAATGATCCATAAAGGTCAACATCCCGGAGTTCTGTTTTTCCTGGATGTTTATAAACTATGTTAAGAAAATAGTTTTCGAAAGAGTTTGAAATTTCTCGTACTTTCTTATGTTTGCTATAGGTGATTCGTTGCTTACATTGGCGCGATAAAACTGTTATTCCCGGCAGATGATTAAAAAAACTCTGGTATTCTTATTATTATTCATTGTTTTCACTACGGTTTCCGCTCAGAAGGATAGACCGACATTGGATGCTGTTTATATTGAGAAGTCTGTAAGTAAAGTTTCCGAAACCTTATTGGTCGGGAAGTTTGAAGTTAATAACTGGTTGTATAATCAATTCCTTTCGGATTTGTCCAAGAACAGGAAAAAGGAGGACTTGAAAATAGCTTCTGTGGATTCCTCGAATTGGCTAAAGCCACCGGTATATATTGCGCCATTCGCTAAATTTTATCATCGGGATAAAAAGTATGATGATTTTCCTGTGGTGAACATTTCCTATGAGGGAGCGGTTTTATTTTGTGAATGGCTTACTGAGAAGTACAACAGTTTTCCCGAGAGAAAATATAAAAATGTCAAAATACGGCTTCCCAATGAAGAAGAATGGGTGAAAGCTGCAAAAGGAAAAAATGCTGAAGCCGTTTATCCTACCGGTGCCGGATTAAAGAACAAGAACGGAATACAAATGGCGAATTATAAGCGTACGGATTTGGCTGCTCCGAGCGATCCCAATATGCCGGACCCCGGAGATATTCTCATGCTGGCTCCGGTAAAATCTTACTGGCCTTGTTCATTTGGAACATATAATATGGCAGGCAACGCCGCGGAAATGATTTCCACCAAAGGCTTCACCAAGGGTGGTGGCTTTATTGATACTGAAGTTGCTTTGCCTCTGGATGCGAAAGGTGTAATGGATGCTCCGGCAAGTCATATTGGTTTCCGGTATTTTGTGGAATTACTACCTTGATTTCTTAACTAATTTGCATCCGGAATACGGGAACTATTTTCATTGAGACCAAAGGTTAAAACATGCTGTTTAACTCACTGGATTTTGCAATTTTTCTTCCCATACTTTTCATTCTTTATAGTCTGATTCCGGGGAAGTCCCTGCGTCTTCAAAATCTTGCTCTTCTATCTGCCAGTTACTTCTTCTACGCATGTTGGGATTGGAGATTTTTATTTCTGCTGGCATTTTCTACAGCACTCGATTATTTTACCGGAAAAAAAATTCACGAGAGTGATCACAGGGGAAAACGTCGCGGATGGTTGGCTGTAAGTGTTCTTATTAATCTTGGGTTCCTGGGGCTTTTCAAATATTTTAATTTTTTCATTGAAAACTTCGCCACACTGTTGCATTCTTTTGGAAGTTCTGTTCACTTGAGTACATTAAATATTATTCTGCCGGTTGGAATTTCATTCTATACCTTTCATGGTTTATCGTATGTCTTTGACATTTATAACAGGAAAATAAATCCTTGCGAAAGCGTCGTGAATTATTCTCTCTTCGTTGGATTTTTTCCTTTACTGGTCGCAGGTCCGATTGAGCGTGCTACACATCTTTTGCCACAAATAGAAAAGCCAAGAGTTTTTAGTGAGCAAAAAGCATTTGATGGATTGAGACAGATTTTATGGGGGCTTTTTAAGAAAGTAGTCATCGCCGACAACTGCGCGAATTACGCGAATCTTATTTTTAATCATTCCGGCGATTATTCGGGAAGCACATTGGTTTTGGGAGCCGTATTTTTTGCGTTTCAGATTTATGGAGACTTTTCCGGTTATTCTGATATCGCATTGGGAACAGCAAGATTATTTGGTATAGAGCTGCTTAGAAATTTTTCTTTCCCATATTTTGCCAGAGACATCGCTGAGTTCTGGCGACGCTGGCACATATCGCTTACGACATGGTTCAGGGATTACCTGTACATTCCTCTTGGCGGAAGTCGTGGTGGAATGTTAATGGCGATACGGAATACATTTATCATTTTCCTGGTGAGCGGTTTTTGGCATGGCGCCAACTGGACATTTGTTATTTGGGGTTTGTTGAATGCATTGTATATGTTGCCACTCATTTTATTAAAAAGAAACAGAAGTCATTTGACAATTGTTGCCGGTGATAAAATATTTCCGGGAGCAAGGGATTTGCTTAACATACTTGGCACATTTGCTTTGACCACTTTTGCATGGATATTTTTCCGTGCGGAAAGTACCACACAGGCATTCGCGATTGTCTCAGAAATATTTTCAGTTTCCTTGTTTAATAGTCCCGAACTCTTACCCCGAACTCCGATTCTACTGATCATCCTCTTCGTGATCATGGAATGGAACGGAAGAAGAGATGCTTATGCTATCGAGAAGTTAGGGCTCAATTGGAATCCATTCTATCGCTGGACCTTCTACTATTTGCTCTTCCTTTTGATCTTTATGTTGAAGCCCGTGGAGAATCAACCATTCATTTACTTTCAGTTCTGAAGATATGCGCCGATTTTATTTGAAAACAACCGCTTTTATTTTGTTGGCTTTGCTGACAATTGTTGTTTGCGGTATTCGAATCGGTGACAAAGATCCTTCAGATTATCTTGCTTCTATCATCGATAAACACGCCAGACTGAAGAGTATTTCATCACCAAGAATTATCCTCGCAGGCGGGTCCAACCTGGCTTTCGGGATAGACAGTAAGTTGATTGAATCTCAATTGAAGATGCCCGTTTGCAATATGTCATTGCACGCCGGTCTTGGGTTAGAATTTATTTTGAATGAATTGAAATCCGAAATGAGGAAGGGAGATGTCGTCTTCATTTCATTGGAGTATTTTATGCTAATAGACGGGGATTATCAATTGAAAAAAAAGGCAAAGGAATATTTCCCTGAAGCCGGGAAGTTTTTTGAGGGTAGCAATCTGGGAGATTTGAATTATTATATGGAACGCAAGCGAACAGCAATGCGAGATAATTTCTTTTTTCTAAAAAATAAACTACTAAATCCTTCATCGACCGAATCATTCGCCGAAAAAAATTCTACTGTTTACCGAAGAGACTGTTTTAATGAATACGGGGATGTCTTTTGCCAGCTTGATCAGCCAAGTTCAATACGGGCAGAGGATATTGATAAATTCAGATACTCGGAATATGAAGGAATTGCATTGCTGAATTCCCTTTATGATGAAGCACTAAGGGCGGGAGTAAAAATGTATTTTGTATATCCGAATTTTCCCGAATCTGTTTTTCGTAACAACGCAGAAGTGATCCGTCACTATGCAAATACACTTTCATCGAAACTTAGTATTCCTGTTCTTAATGATCCTGAAGATTTTGTAATGAATGATTCCTTATTTTTTGATACAGTATATCATTTGAATGGTGATGGCAGAGATATCCGGACAAGAAAGTTCATTCAGCTCATTGAACAAAAGGGTATTTTGAATTAAAACAGTTCTGGATTTCTGGTTCATTTCAATAGGAGAGGATGGTTGCTTAATTTTTCAGGCTTTTTAAAATTCAAAGTTATTTTTGGAAAAGAGCGAATTTTAACACATTTCCAGTCTTTTAAAAGTGTAAGGAATAGATGTAATTGGACAATTTCTGAAAACATTTATTTCCATTGTAATTGCCGGAATTCCATAATATGGAATAAGTGCCGGATTTCTTTTTTTAATTGAGCGGTTTTTTAAGAATCCTGAATTGAGTCGTCATGCCAAATCTTATCGGTAATTTATTTTAACAATTCGTAGTCCATTGTTTGTCGACAGTTTTTAGCAAGAATTGCCCCAACATTGATTGATATCCTTCGTCTGATACATATATACTATGGACAGGTATTTCCTGTTGGAATTGTATTGTTTCCTGAATTTCATTCCGAAAGAAGATCTATTCATCCATGAACAATTTTACGCTGAGAGGAAAATATAAGTTTTTCAAATCCAGACTCACGGGCCTGGGTGTTTTGCTTTTGTATTTATTCCTGCTTCCGGCAACGACCTCCGCTACTCACATCAGCGGAGCGGATATTACGTATACCTGGGTGAGTGGAAATACCTATACACTGGACTTAACACTTTACAGGGATTGTTCGGGTGTGAGTGCGCCGAATAATGTTTCAGTTTCTTACTCATCTGTATCTTGTAATTACAATCTTAGTGTTACGTTAAACAAACTTGCAGGAACTGGTCAGGAAATTACACATCCCTGTACACCCGGACTTACAACTTGTAGCGGCGGTTCCAATCCGGGAATTCAAAAGTATGAATACACAGGAACAGTAACATTGCCGGCTCAATGCACAGATTGGCGTTTTGGTTATTCCATTTGTTGCAGGAATTGCGCGATTACTACTTTGTCCTACACGCCTCCGAATTGTACAGGTGTACCTGCATTGTATGTGGAAGCAACACTGAACAACGTTGCAGCACCGAACAACTCATCACCCATTTTCTCTAACATTCCAATTTCGTTTTTGTGTATTGGACAGACGTTTCATTACAACCATGGTGCCTTTGAGACGGACGGTGATTCAATAACATATTCTTTCATAACACCCAGATCAGCGGCAAATACCAATGTGACTTTTGCATCCGGTTACAATGTTAACAACCCTATTTCCTCCTCACCGGCAATTACCCTTGATGCTTCGGGTGATATCACTCTTACTCCGACACAAAATGAAGTTGGTGTAATGGCCATCATTGTCAGAGAATACAGAAATGGCGTACTCGTTGGATCTGTCATTCGTGATATGCAAATCTGGACTCAGGCATGTTCCAACATTCTTCCTACAGCAACGGGAATTAACGGTACAAATAATTTCAGCATTGTTGCATGTCCGGGACGTCCACTTTCTTTTAATATAAATTCAGCAGACGGTAACGCGGCTCAAACTGTAACGATGAACTGGAACAACGCGATTGCCGGTGCTACCTTCAGTAGTACAGGATCTCAGTTTCCTACCGGAACATTCACGTGGACTCCAGGCATTGCTGCCAGTCCGCGATGATTGCCGATGCCGTGAAGGACGGCCTGCATCAGATGGGTCTCTTGATCGTGGATCGCCTCGGCGGCGGCCTCAATCCTCTTGCGCCGGTTTGCATCCTTGGTGAACCGGCTGCCAAGCCAATCGAAATAGTCGACAACGTCCGAAAACGTCGCATAAGCGCCTGCATCGCGGGTTCCTAGCTCCCAGTTTGCCGCCGCGCCTCCGATGATCTGTTCCTTCGTGCAGTCTGTCAGGCGGTCCGAGGCCCAGCCGACACCATAGCCATGGCGTGAGAAGACCTTGTAGGGCGAAACCGCATAGCCATCGATGCCGTAGCCGGCGCAGTCGACATGGCCATGACTGGCATGCTGGATGCCATCGACGATGATGAAGGCCTCAGGCGCCTTGTCGCGGACCGCCGCCGCGATCGCGGGAACATCGACCGACATGCCAGTCACAGGTGACGTCTGA
>CAYMMN010000228.1:0-5624 GCA_964391495.1 uncultured Flavobacteriales bacterium
AGGATATTAGCCGTCCGATTGAAGGGAAGGCAAATAAGTACTGGTGGGTAGCCTTTGTCATCGCCTTCACGACGATGATCTGGGGGATCACCTGTCTTTCGTACACCATCGGCACCGGTATCGGTAGCTGGGGTGCGAATAAAACCGTAGGCTGGGCCTGGGATATCACCAACTTCGTTTGGTGGATCGGTATCGGTCACGCGGGAACGCTGATTTCCGCGATCCTGTTGTTGTTCCGTCAGCGCTGGAGGATGTCTATTAACCGTTCCGCGGAAGCGATGACCATTTTCGCCGTTGTCTGCGCGGGATTGTTTCCTCTCTTTCACACCGGCCGTCCATGGCTCGACTACTGGATGCTTCCGCTTCCGAACCAATTTGGTTCACTTTGGGTAAATTTTAACTCTCCATTGCTCTGGGACGTATTCGCGATCTCGACGTATTTCTCCGTGTCTCTGGTGTTCTGGTATCTTGGATTGCTTCCGGATCTTGCAACAGTACGTGATCGTTGTGTTACACCAACCAAACGTTTCATCTACGGCTTGCTTTCTTTTGGATGGAAAGGTACTGCACGTGACTGGCACCGTTTTGAAGAAGTATCACTGGTACTTGCCGGTTTATCTACTCCACTTGTACTTTCTGTACACACGATCGTATCCTTTGACTTTGCCACTTCCATCGTTCCGGGATGGCATACCACCATCTTCCCTCCATATTTCGTTGCCGGTGCGATCTTCTCAGGATTCGCGATGGTATTGACGCTGATGATTATTGCCCGTAAGGTCCTTGGCCTTGAGCAATACATCACGAACCAGCATATCGAGCTGATGAATAAAATCATCATTCTTACCGGTTCAATTGTAGGTGTGGCTTATATCACTGAGTTCTTCATGGCCTGGTATTCAGGTGTACAATATGAATCCTATGCATTCCAGAATCGTGCTTTCGGTCCGTACTGGTGGGCATACTGGAGTATGATGACCTGTAACGTAATTACTCCACAGCTTTTCTGGTTTAAGAAAATCCGTACCAGCGTAATGGCCACTTTCGTGATTTCCATCTTTGTGAATATCGGAATGTGGTTTGAACGTTTTGTGATCATCGTAACTTCCCTTCACAGAGATTACCTCCCTTCCAGTTGGGTGATGTATTCACCTACTTATATCGAAGTGGGTATTTTCGTTGGAACGATTGGCTTGTTCTTCACTTTATTCCTCATCTTTTCCCGTGTCTTCCCGGTTATCGCTTTGGCAGAGCTCAAATCGATTCTGAAAAAGACAGGTTCACAGTTTAAAAAGAAAGGAGTTCTTTAAATCATGGCAAAAAGAATCTACGGTATATTCGATGACGAAGAAATCCTGTTGAACGCGATTCCAACGTTGAAACAGCAGGGCGTTGTGTGCAAAGATGTTCAGAGTCCCTTTCCGATTCACGGAATTGACGGACTGATTGGTGTTCCTCGTACACGCATTTCTACAACTGCTTTCTTGTATGGGATCACCGGTACTTCATTGGCACTGCTGATGACATGGTACATGATGATTTATGACTGGCCTATCAACATCGGGGGTAAACCTAATTTCATGTTCTACCTCAATCTTCCGGCCTTCATTCCTGTGACTTTTGAAATGACCGTTTTTTGCGCGGCACATGGAATGGCCTTGACTTTCTTACTACGCAGTAAAATTCTTCCGGGCGTAACCGCTCCGATTCCACATCCACGTCTGACGGATGATAAATTCGTGTTGCACGTTGATGTGAAGGATGAATCAAAAGTGAATGAAGTTGCAGGTTTCCTCAAAGGTTCCGGCGCTTCCGATGTACTGTTAAATTCCATGCAATTTTCGTGAGCAGATCCATGAATAAAATCCTCAAATATATCTTGCCGGTTGCGTTCATCGCGATGGCTTCTTCGTGCAGTAACGAAGATCCGAAAAAGCCGGGGTACGAATACATGCCTGACATGTACCGTTCACCATCTTACGAAACGTATTCCTCGAATCCGAATTTCGCGGATAGCATGACGGCCCGTCAGCCGGTCAATGGCACGATTGCCCGTGGCGATGCTATTTATACAGATATGGATCGCATGCCATATACGTATCCGAATACTCCTGAAGGATACGAGCAGGCAGGTCTGGAATTAAAGAACCCATTGCCAAAGACTGAAGCCAACATGGCTGAAGGCTTGCGCCTCTATCAAAATTATTGCATCGTCTGTCATGGTGAAAAGGGAATGGGAGATGGTCCTGTTGTATTGAAGAATGGACCGAAACCACCAGCTTACAATTCAGATCTGCTGAAAAATCTTCCGGAAGGAAAAATGTTTCATACCACCGAATACGGTAAAAACATGATGGGTTCACACGCTTCGCAGCTGACTGCTTCCCAGCGTTGGAAAATCATCATGTATGTTCAGACCTTGCAAATGCCTGGCGGTACTGCCGCGGCACCTGCAGATTCTGTGAAAAACGCCGCGCCGGCAAAAATGTAATTTTTAATTCTACGCTTCAACGTTCGTTACGATGGATAGAAAATACGAGCTTACCAAGAATAACAAACTGATCCCAATGATCATGATCGCTGTCGGAGTGGTGGCGATAGTCATGGGATTCATGACCGACAAGACCCGGACATGGGCAGCTTTGTTGCAAAACGATTTTTATTTCACAGCCATGGCATTGGCCGGAACCTTCTTTGTTGCCTTTCAATATGTGGCACAGGCAGGTTGGGCAGTAGGTATCAAACGGGTACCTGAAGCAATGGGTGGATTCCTGAAATTCGGAATGGCCGGAATGATTGTGATTTTCCTTCTCGGACATCATGACCTTTACCATTGGACCCATGCTGAATTGTATGATAAGGCGAGTCCTGAATACGATCATATCCTCGCAGGTAAACAAGGCTTTTTGAATATTCCATTCTTTGTGATCCGTTTGGTTGCTTACGCTGCGATCTGGATCGGGTTTACAATGATGCTCCGTAAACATTCTTTGCTGGAAGATAAGGAAGGCGGTCTGGAACATTACAAGCGTTCCATCACACTTTCGGCGATATTCATTGTTTTGTTTGCGGTTACATCATCAACTTCCGCATGGGATTTCCTGATGTCCATCGACGCGCACTGGTTTTCAACATTGTTTGGCTGGTACACTTTTGCAGGATTGTTTGTGAGTGGACTTGCGATGATGGCCATGTTTATTCTCTATTTGCGTGGCCGTGGTTACATGAATCACATTACAGAAAACCATTTGCATGACGTTGGTAAATTCATGTTTGCCTTCTCTGTATTCTGGACTTACCTCTGGTTCTCACAATTCATGCTGATCTGGTATGCCAATCTTCCTGAAGAAGTAGTTTACTATCAATTACGTTGGGAACAATTCCGCACACTATGGGTGGCTAATCTGCTGATTAATTTCTGCGCTCCATTTTTGATCCTGATGACACGAGACGCGAAACGTCAGACTGCAATTCTTTGGGTGGGTGGAGCAGTGATTATACTCGGTCATTGGCTGGATGTATTCATGATGGTGACTCCCGGAATTATGGGTAAGGATTGGCATTTGGGTTTTGTGGAATTGGGAACCATGGTAGGATTTCTGGGATTATTCATCTGGAGTACACTTTCAGAATTGTCTAAGGCGACATTGGTACCAAAGAATCACCCGATGTTGCAGGAGAGTCTCCACCATCACATTTAATCAAACAAGGAGTTTAGAAAAGATATTTAAAGGATAATATATTTCCATGATAAAGCTACTGACACTGATCGTAATTGCGCTGGCTGCGGTAACCATCTGGCGGCTTATGCGGGTACTGGAACTGGTGCGCGACCTGCGTGGCGAGGATGAACAAATTACAGACAAAGACAACCGGGTCAATGGCCGTCTGATGTTGTGGTTCCTGGTATTGGGAATGATCGGCATGGTCTGGTTCACCATCGACGCCAAAAAATATTTGTTACCGGTAGCGGCATCCAAACATGGTGCATTAACGGACAACTACCTCTACATCAACTTTGCGTTGATCATTGTAGTGTTCTTTATCACGCAAATTTTGCTGTTCTATTTTGCTTGGAAATACCAGCATAAAAAAGGACAAAAAGCATTCTTCTATCCTGTTGATCATAAACTCGAGTTCATCTGGACCATCATTCCTGCAGTTGTGTTGATGGGATTGATTGTTTATGGTTTGAAACTGTGGGTGAATATTACCGCTCCGGCTCCGAAAGAAGCGATGGTCATTGAAGTATACGGTAAACAATTCGACTGGACAGCCCGTTATTCCGGAGGAGATAATGTTCTCGGAAAATCAAATTACAAGCTGATTACCGACGACAATCAACTGGGTGTTGATTCAACAGATGAAAATGGAAAAGACGACAAGATTGCGCGTGAACTGCATTTGCCTATTGGGTCAAAAGTGATCTTCAAGTTCCATTCACGTGATGTTATTCATAGCGCCTACTTCCCGCATCTGAGAGCACAGATGAACTGTGTTCCGGGAATGACAACTGAGTTTTTTGTAGAACCAACCATTACTACCGACAGTATGCGCCTGATCACAGGTAATCCTAATTTTGATTACGTATTGCTGTGTAATAAAATCTGTGGTGTAGCGCACTACATGATGAAGATGAAATTGGTTGTTGAGCCCGCTGATGATTTCAAAAAGTGGTACAAGCAACAACCTTATGTTTTCGCGCGTCCTGAACCGGCACCTGCCGCGGCACCTGCAGCTGCTGCCCCCGATACAGTGAAAACAGCAGAACTTGCTGTTCAAAAGGAAAAAATAGTTGCATCCAAATAAGAATTTTAACCTGTTTGCTGGTGAATTTCTGAAATTTACAGGAGCAGGTAAGCAGAGAAAAAATTAACGTCAATAAACAAGGCTATAATGTCTACCCATTCCCACGATCACGCTGTGGATTCCCATGCGGGGCATGATCATCATGATCACGAACACCACGATTCATTCTGGACGAAGTACGTGTTCAGCAAGGATCACAAAATGATCTCCAAGCAGTTTCTGGTAACTGCCATTGTGATGGCATTGCTTGCGATGATTATGTCACTCATATTCCGGTTGCAACTGGGATGGCCGGATCAAAAATTTGCCATCCTTGAAACAGTACTGGGGCACTGGGGAAAAGACGGAAAGTTAGATCCGAATTTTTACCTCGCATTGGTTACAATTCACGGAACCATTATGGTGTTCTTTGTATTGACCGGTGGATTGTCCGGAACCTTCAGTAACCTGCTTATTCCTCTTCAGGTTGGAGCAAGGGATATGGCTTCAGGATTCCTGAACATGCTTTCCTATTGGTTCTTCTTCGCTTCTTGTGCGATCATGACTGCTTCCTTGTTTGTTCAGGCAGGTCCTGCATCTGCCGGTTGGACTATTTATCCTCCCTTATCGGCATTACCTGAAGCAATTCCGGGATCTGGTCTGGGAATGACCTTGTGGCTTGTGAGTATGGTGATGTTCATTGCATCTGCTCTTTTGGGTGGTATCAACTATGTGGTGACTATTCTGAATCTGCGTACAAAAGGAATGAGCATGACTCGTCTTCCTTTGACTATCTGGGCATTCTTTATTACAGCTATTCTTGGTATCCTTTCTTT
>CAYMMN010000229.1:0-5613 GCA_964391495.1 uncultured Flavobacteriales bacterium
GTTCGACTGTGCTTTTGTTGTTATACAATACATTCATATTGTGTACACCGGCAACGATAGTAAGATTTTCCTTCAACCGGTGTTTCCAGCTCACATAAGTGCTCACGGTATTGATGTTTTCTGTAAAATCCGCCAGCGTGAACAATTCATCAGCATTATTCGGCATTCGACTCAAGGCATTGTCGTATCCAAGAAGTGCATACTTCGCGCCCACCTGAAGGGTGTTTTTAGCATCCAATTTATTGTTGTATGTAACTGCTGCTCTATAGGCGGAGTTTTTGATCCGACTTTTATAATCCTGTATTCTGCCGCCGACAGAGTCGGTTAGAAAGCCACCCTGATCGTCGTACAGTTTTGTTGTTTTGATTTTGAAGATGTCTTCGCGAATACCTTCGTTAGAGTAGGAGAGTGTAGTCTTGATAAAACTTTTATCATTCAAAGGCATGGTGTGATTGATTCCATAGTTTGAAAGGTAATTGCTCTTGTCGTAATCTTCTGTAAGCTCAGCAGTGATGGTTCCGTTGTTTGGGGTCGAGATCATATCGGCACGAACATCTAAAATGGATGCTTCACTTAGTCCGACCAAACCAAACATGGAGAATACTCCTGCTTTTTTGGTTGGCAATACAATTTTAAATGCACCGTCTTGATAATTGAGATCGCCATCAACTTTTATTGCGTGTAATTTGTTCAACAATGATATTGTCGAATACCTGTAATTGATGAGGTAGGAACCACCGTATCCTTTTTTGAAGGGCCCTTCGAGTGTTAAATCCGTTCCCTGAATTCCGACACCGATGGATGTCTCGTGTTTTTCGTTATTGCCTGTTCTGAATTTTACATCGTAGACTCCGGATAACACATCTCCGTACTCGGGAGTGAATGCACCGGTAGAAAAATCGGAAGTTCCGAGTAAGCTGTTGTTGAGTGCACTGACACCGCCATTCACAGCGTTTTGATCACC
Organism: uncultured Flavobacteriales bacterium; assembly: GCA_964391495.1. Lineage (GTDB taxonomy): Bacteria > Bacteroidota > Bacteroidia > AKYH767-A > 2013-40CM-41-45 > JADKJP01. Next base: position 965 of record CAYMMN010000229.1, read on the forward strand.
AAAGTGAGTCGGGTTTGTGATTTCTACTCCATCCAGGCGCCATTGTATATATTTTGGTGAATTGCCACGGACAATAATGTCGTTCTGCCCGTTTTGTGATGCAGTGACTCCGGCATAGTTCGACAGAATTTTGGAAGGATCGTCCAGTCCACCTGCATAACGTTTTGTTTCTTCAGCTGAAATGGATCGCGTACTGATCAGTGACATTTCATTGAGGGCCTCTCCTTTGTTTTTAATGGCTTTGATTTCAACTTCTTTTAATTTGAGTAAAGATTCCTGCATGGATAGTTCAAGGACTTTTTCTTTCCCTGAATTTACTTCAATGTCAGAAATGGTTTTACTTTCATAACCGAGATAAGAAAGGAGCAAGGAAATCCGGCCGACCTGCATTTTTTCAAGTCTGAATTCACCGTTCATGTCAGTTACTGATCCAACGTTTCGATCGGAGCTGAGCTGGATGACGACACCAAAGAGTGGTGATTTGCTGTCGGCATCAATAATTGTTCCCCTGACTGTTTGTGTCAGGTTTTGACCTTTGACAAATCCTGAAAGAAGGACAATCAGGAAAGTGGTAGAAATTAAATTTTTCATGATGGGGTTCTTTTGTATTATGTTTTTGTTTTATGATACAAAAGTCACCCTCTGAACCCGGTGTTGCAATTCAACTATGCCAAGTATGTGTGCTTGTCTGCGAAATCAGGTCTTTGATCTGCAAAGCAAATGGAAGAGTTTAAATTCTATTGTTGATGATTTGAAAAAACTGCTCTTTATAAGTATCTGAAATAGGAATCAGCTGATCCGCGATTTTTATTCTGCTTCTTTCGATGGATTCAATTTTGTTGATGCCCACCATGAAGGATTTGTGTACCCTGCATACCAGTCCTGGTGGCAGGATTTGCTCCAGTTCACTGAAATTCTGAAGGGTCATGATCCTTTTATCAGCCGTGTGAATACGGCGGTAGTCTCTCATCCCTTCAATGTATAATATATCAGCGATATTAATTTTCTCCAGACGGTTTTCAGTCTTAACGAAAATAAAAGCAGGACCAGATGACGGAGCGAAAATTTGTTGTTTTAAATTTTCCTGTGCTTTACTGACTGCTTTGAGAAAACGATCAAAAGAAAATGGTTTTAAGAGATAGTCGGTTACGTTCAGCTCGTACCCTTTGAGGGCAAATTCCTGGTAAGCTGTTGTAATGATTACCTGGCTTTCGATTCTGGAGCTTTCTAATAATTCGATTCCGGATAATTCATCCATGTTGATATCCAGAAAAAGCAGATCCACCTTGTTGGTTTTTAAAAATGTCAATCCACTAAGCGAATCTTCAAATGTTCCGATCAGTTGCAGAAAAGGTATTTTATCGACAAAACCCTTGGTTCTTTGCAGTGCCAGGGGTTCGTCTTCAATGATGATGCATGTATATTTATCCATTCGTAATGATTAGATGAACACTGTAGATGTCGCTCTGTTTGACAATTTTCAGCTTGTGATTTCCCGGGTAAATAAGATTCAATCTTTTTTGGATCAGGTCATTTCCGAGACCGTTGCTGCCTTGCTTGTATTTCCGGTTGGGGTCGTATTTGTTTTCGCAAATAAATCCAATGCTGTTTTTATCAATGAGAATTTTCACATTGATGGCATTGTCGATTTTTTTATTGGTAGAGTGTTTAAAGGCATTCTCAATGAATGGAATGAAGACCAGCGGCGCGATTGTTTTATTGCCGGGGCTTCCGCTTATTTCGAAATGTACATAATTTAAATTTGAAGTGCGTATTTTTTGCAATTCAATGTACTTTTGAATGTACTCGATTTCATGCACCATCAGAATTTTTTCTGATTTAGTTTCGTACAGCATGAAGCGAAGTATATCACTCAGCATGTTGAGATAATTCGAGGCATCAGTAGCATTGTTGACGATGAGGGTGTCGATATTGTTGAGCGTATTGAAGAGGAAATGAGGGTCCAGCTGTGCTTTAACCAATGCCAGTTCGGCTTCGTGATTTTTCTGTTTCAGTTCTTCTTTCAGTTTCCTTTCGTCGAACCATGTGATGAATCCCTTGATGACGAGGGCGACCATGCCTGAGATGGATGCGATAAGAGTTGTTAAAAGAATTGTCCGTATTGCCGTAGATCTTCCATGACGTCCTCCTTCGTCCATATCAACGAGCCTCCCGGTTTCGATGAAAAATCGAATGGAAACATAGCTGAGAATGGCCGCAGCAAAGGAAATGAGCAAGGCAGCAAGAATCGCAGAAAAGTGCTTTTTATGCTGGAGATATTTCGGGAAAACCAGAAAATAGTAGAAATAAAAGGCGATAATAGAAGGGAAAAGTGCAAAAAGGCTGACGCTGGCAATTGCATTGTAGATTTTCGAGGTCTGATCAACTGTGCTATGATTGCTACGGTAGAATACACCGACAACAATCACTATCAGCAAGAGATAGCAGATCCAAAAACCGATATGGAGAAAAATAATGACTGACTTTTTCATGAAAATCCAATTTTGAGTTTTAATGCGTCAAAATTGATGGGATTTAAGGGTTTCCGGAAATGTATTATTCAAAAAGGCTGTATTTGTCTGCAAGATCGGGATTGCAGACGGTTAAAATGATCTTTTGGGAAATAAGGCAAAATCCTTTCTCTCAAACATTGGTAGAAAAGGACAGGTCCGGATTCTGCAGTTTAATGGTTTTTATTTCTTTTTTAGAAGCTGGCCCATGAATATGATGATTCCAAGTAGAAAAGACAGATAAGTGTTTACATAGGCAAGCGGAATAGCGAGGATCAGTCGGATAATTCCGATGACAGATAATTTTCCCTGAACTGCACTGGCTTTCCAGAAGGCTAAGGACATAAGGTTTTTTTTTATGCGCGTACCCATACAGGTTTCCGAAAAACAAGTTCATCAGGAAATAGTTGATGAACAGTATGGCAACCGCGAAAGGATCTTTGTGATGAATACCCGCGTATGCAGTAGTAAAGGGGACAATAGAAAGAAAAAGTACGAAAATCAAGTTTAGCAAGATATGTCGCTTAGTAAGTTTTTGAAGATTTAGGAAAAGTATGTGATAATCGATCCAGATTCCAAAGATCAACAGAAAGGAGCCGATGTAACTGATGAAGGAAGGCAGAAGTGTAGCTACCTGTTGTTGAGTGCTCAGATTGTGTTGTTAATGATTTTATTGCTGTAAAAAAATAAATTTCAGGTAGTTCTATGTTAGGAAAGTTTATAAGTAAATTCTTCAATTTCGGCCTGCCTTGCATTTGCAAACCCTCTGTCGGAACCGATTTTAACAAAGCCGCATTTTTCTAAAACCTTCTGTGAACCGAAATTGTCAAATGCAACCCGGCCAAAGATTGGTCTTATCGTTTCTATTGCAAGAAGCTGGGATAATGCTTTTGTTGCAATGCCTTGTCCCCAATAATTCCTGTCGATCCAGTAGGTTATTTCAGGATCGCCTTCCATGACAAATTTAGCGACACTTCCCACAATGGTATTGTCAAGAAGGATAGTTTGGTTATTTATTGTTGGGTCAGCAAGCAACTTTGTATATTTAGTAATGTAAGCCGACTTGTCTGTCGGATCTTTGGGCATAAATGCAGCCAGGTATCCACCTTCTTTGTCGGTTTGAAATTGGAACAAGATGTCAAGGTCTGAAGCTTTTGTTGGTCTGAGTTTGATATTTGGATTGTTGTTTGGCATTGTTAGAATAACTGATTGTTTTATTTTACCAGACAAGGATTTTTAATGCCTTGTAATGTATTGCTGCGAAATACAGAAGGGTTTTAGGAAATATTCAAATAGTTACCTTAAATAGTTATTTTTCGCAAAGCTCTTTTAATTTATTCAGAGCAGAAGGGTAGGTTTCGTTCATGTAATCCATAAAGTCATCATTGACATCCAGATCAACTGTTATTATTGTAGAGCCGTTGTTTTCCTCGAAGGAATAGTTTTCATAACCATTCGCCCATTTTTCAACATCCGGTCCTTCAGTTATTTCCTGGTCTGCTTTATAAAGTCCATAATGTTGAATCGAAACAAAGCGGTTGGGTATGTTATCGACTATCCTTGAAACCATACCTCCCTTTTCTCCATTCTCATCTACACCAATAAAAAGAATCTTGGTTCCCTTTTCCCAGGTTCCTTCATAGGTTGATGTCGGGTTAAACATAGCGGTCCATTGTTCGTAAGTGGATTTGTTGCTGATGCCAAGCATAAGATCATAAATTCTGATCACAGGGGCTTTGATGGTTATTTTGAATTGCAGTTTTTTCATTGATAATTTTTTGTTTAAAATGATTTGTCGGGTTGTTGATTAGTAGTTCAGGGTTCACAAAACTACATGTTCTTTTTCAGGTACTGATTCAATCGAGAATGTTTTAATAAGCAAAGAGAACGGACGCACGCTGAACGATTCAAGGCGGAATTAAATCACAATTTAGAGTACAACGGATGGCTATCGGTCGAAATGCTTATGTTATCATTCCGGCAAAGCCGCTACCTTTCCGTCGAAGCAGGTGAAGGGTTAATCTGAAGCGTCCTGCATCCAATCCCATGACCGGCTTAACTTCCCTAATAACTTTCAACCGATGGATTTGTAATAGTTACTTCTCGCCATAAATGCCCAGAGCGCTGGAGCCGCCAAGT
>CAYMMN010000230.1:0-5586 GCA_964391495.1 uncultured Flavobacteriales bacterium
CATAACCAGGATAGGAAGTAATATCCTGATTTTATACGACTGAAATATGCTTCGGATTTTCAAGGTATAATTTACCATACAATTTAATTTGCTCATGAGAGTAGGTAGGTTTGTGATCCAATGGATCCTAATATAGGCTCAGCATCCTGTATAAAATCTGGTTTTGATAATCTGTATACTGGCTTGCTGATCATTGTTTATAAATTATACAGGTTTTGGGTCCTTTTTGTTTTAATCATACAGAACTGACTGAGGGGAGAATTTTCATTTTTCGAGTGAGATCTTACAGTTCTTTTCAATTTGAAAAATGTTTATCAGCGTGTCATTTTTTATCACCGCAATTTATAAAAATAATGAAATACCTTCCGGAGAAATACGATGATATACGTCATCATAGTCAATTGAACCTCTGAATATTATGTTAAATGAGTCAATTGATTTTTAGGGTAAAATTCAACTTTCTTTGTGATAAATAAACCATTACTTACTGTTCCTTATCTTGCTTAAATGACGCAAGTCAGGAATTAGATTTTGAATTGAATTTCATTTTCATCCAATTCATATTTTACAATCTTCAGAGAAGAAGAAATAAATCTGTTAATTTTGCGCATGCATGAGACCATTCTGATTATCGATTTTGGGTCCCAATATACCCAGCTGATTGCGCGACGTATCAGGGAACTGAATGTATACTGCGAAATTCATCCATTTCATCATATACCTCTGATCGATAAAAAAATCAAAGGTGTGATTTTGTCGGGCAGTCCTTCCTCAGTGCGGGATTCAAATGCTCCTCAAATTGATTTGGAATCAATTCGGAAGAAGATACCTGTCCTGGGTGTTTGTTATGGTGCCCAATTGATGGCTGCACAGAATGGAGGAGAAGTAATGCCATCTAAAATCAGGGAATACGGCAGGGCAACATTGAAGAGCATTAATTCCGCTGACCGTCTTTTCAAGGATATTCCAATGGCTTCCACGGTATGGATGTCACATGCTGATACCATTGCAAGAATTCCTGATAATTTTGAAATTCTCGCCAGCACATCTGATGTCAGGGTTGCAGCTTACAAGATTAAAGGCGAATCGACTTTTGGAATTCAGTTTCATCCGGAAGTAACTCATTCTACAGATGGGAAAGCACTTCTTCGAAATTTTCTGATTGATATTTGTGGCTGCACTCAGGATTGGACTCCAGCTTCTTTTGTAGATGATTCCATTAAGCAATTGAAAGAGACTATTGGTAATGATCAGGTTGTTCTTGGATTGTCAGGAGGTGTTGATTCGAGTGTTGCTGCCATATTATTACACAGGGCTATCGGCACTAACTTGCATTGTATTTTTGTAGACAATGGTTTGTTACGCAAGAATGAATACGATTCAGTTTTGAATTCTTATCGCCACATGGGCCTGAACATTGCTGGAGTTGATGCAAAACAACAATTCTATTCTGCTTTACATGGTATTTCTGATCCTGAACAAAAAAGAAAAGCAATCGGCAGGGTATTCATCGAAGTGTTCGATGCGGAAGCGCACCGTATTAAAGATGTAAAATGGCTTGGTCAGGGAACTATCTATCCTGATGTTATAGAATCCGTGAGTGTGAAAGGACCATCAGCGACAATCAAATCGCATCATAATGTAGGTGGACTTCCGGAAAAAATGAACCTCAAGGTTATAGAACCGTTGAAAGCATTGTTTAAGGATGAAGTTCGCAGAGTCGGGAGAGAGTTGGGAATCGATGAGATTATTCTTAACCGTCATCCGTTTCCGGGTCCCGGACTTGCAATTCGTATTCTTGGTGAAATTACACCTGAAAAAATCGCAATTGTTCAGGAAGCGGATGCCCTTTTCATTGATGGTCTGAAAGCACATAATCTTTACAATGAAGTCTGGCAGGCAGGGGTGATCCTCTTACCCGTTCAATCGGTAGGAGTAATGGGCGATGAAAGGACTTATGAAAATGCAGTTGTATTGAGAGCCGTTACTTCTGTAGACGGTATGACTGCCGACTGGTGCCATTTACCACATTCATTCTTGGCACAAATGTCAAATGAGATAATCAACAAAGTAAAAGGAATTAATCGTGTGGTTTATGATATCAGCTCAAAACCTCCGGCGACTATCGAATGGGAATAGTTAATTTATAGAATTCCGAACAGATCAAGGTTAATACGCAGGAAATGACTGTGCCAACAAAATTAAGATGTAAAAGTTCCATCATGGCAATCCATTGCAATTTTAAATTCATTGTATTAATTATTAGTTGCCTGATTTTGCAATTTACTGATTCCTCTCAGGCACAAACTATTTCCAGAAAAGACACCAGTGAAATTCGGTTTGTTAATTCTCGTAAATTTTATATATACAAAGTAGGTAAAGGAGAAACACTATTTTCAATTTCTCAGAAATTCAAAATTCCACAGGAAGAAATTCATCAGTTTAATCCAGATCTTATGAAAGATGGATTGAAAGTGAAAATGAAATTGTGGATCCCGGCATATAGTTGGATAAAAAAAGAAGACCAAAAGGAAGATATTAAAAATGCAGAAGAAGTTCAGCCCAAACACAAAGAATTTAATCTCTCATTTTTCACCAAATTGAATCTTGATCGTATTTACTTGCCGGGCGAACAACACGATTCTTCCTATATCGTTGAACCTTTAGATAAGGAAATCGAAACCAATCTTCAGTTTTACCAGGGAATGCAAAGTGCACTCGTAAGACTTAAAGGTTTGGGACTTAAAGCCCGGCTTACAATTTATGATTCAGGAGAAGACAGCTCTCGATTGAATAAATTACTATTCCGGCAGGAGATTATAGATGAAAATTTGTTACTGACAAATTTAGGGAATTCTGAACTTCGCAAATTGAATGACTATTCTTTAAAGCATGAAATTCCATTGATGGTTTCCGGAATAAATGTGACGGATTATGTGCGTGCGAATCCCAAAGCAATAGCGTTGTATCCTTCATCGCTTTTGCAGTGCAGGATGACCGGTTCGAAAGCAGCGGATTTGTTTCCATCATCGAATTGTATTGTTGTAAAGACGGTACAGTCGAAAGAAACAGAACGGTCGACTATCTTCCGTCAGGGTTTTCTTGAAAAAGATCCAGACGCAAAAGTCCGTTTTGCGGATTATGGAAAATTGGGTTTTAAAGGAATTCAGGATAGTTTGTCAAAAGGAAAAAAGAATGTGGTTTTTATTCCTTCTTCCAACGAAGATATGATTTCCACAATTTTTAATTCATTGAAAGAGCTCACAGGGGATTATCAGTTAACAGTAGTTGGTTTGCCCACATGGCAATACTTTGAAACAATTGATCCTGCGCTTTTTGATACTTTTCATGTGGTATTATTCAATGCCGGATTTGTAGATTATAAAGAAACTGAAATCGAACAATTCAGAAGGTATTACCGTGACACATACAACACCGAACCAGGAGAAGCCGCATTTCAGGGATATGATGCTATGTTTGTTTCCGGCTTATTGTATCTGAGGAAAGATCTCGATAGTCCGGATGAAAAGAATGCTAAACTGATCAATGGTCTGTATTCAGATTACTTGTTCTCTAAGACAGAAAATGGTCAATGCGTGGAAAATAAAATCCTTCATTTTCTTCAATTCAGAAATTTTATACCTGAACTGATCAAATAGTTTTTTGTAACTTCTGTTTTGCGTTGTCTTCATTCCGGCTCTCAGATTCTTCATTTCCGGAATTTCATATTTCAACTCATTCCTTATGATTAGCAACGATGCCAAAGAAATTTCAACCTGGTTCAGAGACCTTCAACAAAGGATTACATCAGTTCTTGAAGATGCTGACGGCCATGCCAAATTCAGAGAGGATTCCTGGGAGCGGCCAGGTGGTGGCGGTGGTCAGACCAGAGTAATCGAAAAGGGATTGGTTATTGAAAAAGGTGGAGTGAATTTTTCAGCTGTCCATGGAAAAACACCTGAATTTATGAGAAAGCAAAATGGTGCGGACCACATGCTTTCTGAGGAGTTTTACGCAACCGGTGTTTCAATTGTCATCCATCCGGTAAATCCTTTTGTCCCGATCATCCACATGAATGTTCGTTATTTTGAAAGTAGCGACGGCAAGACTTATTGGTTTGGCGGCGGAATAGATCTGACTCCACATTATGTGAATCATTCGGATGCTGAATATTTCCACACAAACCTAAAGTCAGTTTGTGATAGATTTAATCCTGCATATTATGCGAGGTTTAAACAATGGGCAGATGATTATTTTTTTATTCGTCACAGAAAAGAAACACGCGGTATCGGAGGAATTTTTTTTGATCAACTGCAGGAGAGAAGTGAAGGTGTTGACAAAAAAACGCTCTGGAATTTTGTCCAGGCGGTCGGGGAAACATTTGCACCTGTCTACACAACAATCATTAAACGAAACAGAAATAAGGAATTTGGAGAGCATGAAAAAAAGTGGCAGCATCTTCGTCGGGGACGATATGTCGAATTCAATCTGGTGTATGACCGTGGAACACGATTTGGACTTGAAACGGATGGTCGCACCGAATCTATTCTGATGAGCCTGCCACCAATGGCAGAATGGATTTATGATTTCAGGCCAGAGCCTGATTCGGAAGAACAAAAGACTCTGGATTTATTAAATAAGGGAATAAATTGGATTCCAGGCAGTCTCATTTAACATAATGTTATTGTATTTCAGAGAATTTTCCAATATTTGCAGTCAAAATCAAGCCTATAAATTACTATGTCACACGAACACCATAGTTCAACACACAACCAGGGATTCTGGTATACTTATTTTGGAAAAGGCGGCGCTGCCGCGTTTGCATTCCTCTGGATCCTTATTGCGATAATTTGGATTTTCAGTGTTGTAAAATGGGGATAATTTATTCCTGTTTTTCTAAATAAAAAAAGCACCGGATAACCGGTGCTTTTTTTATGATGGTTTACTTTGACAGTTGCTTGATCTTGGCAACATAATGAACGTCTTCGGCATAGTAGTTACCAAGGAATGTAAGGTAACGCTCAGTGAGTTTAAAGCACTGGTCTTGCCAGAATTTATAATCACGTACACAATCCTGCCAGTTAGCATACACTGCATAGTGGTTTTTGTTTCTGTATTTCTTCAGCTCTTCCTGAGAACCTTTGATTACAATGTTTTCATCCGGAAGAAAGATTCCAATCGCGGTTGTCTGACGTTTGAAAGGATATCTCATTCCTAGCAGGTTATTTGTGCGGGTCACCAGGTAAGAATTCAGATGTCCGGATTCAATTAGAATCTGAGCGTAAACCTGTTCCGGACATATCACATGTTGATTGTCCAGTTCCTGGCGTAATGATTCCTTTGACAAAGGTTTTTCTTCCGATTTCTTTGTACGGCCATGCAGTACAGTTTGAACGGAATTACCATTTGTGAAGGAAAAATCTGTTGAGCAAAGAATAAAGAAGAATACAAAGAAATGGAATACGAATACGTTGTTCCAGTAATGTGAGTGCTCAACAATTTTAGTTTCCCGCAAATAATTCTCACAGGTTTCGTTCAGGCAAAGGACTGAGTCCATTTCCTGTCGGAAGTTTTTGGTATGACAAC
>CAYMMN010000231.1:0-5583 GCA_964391495.1 uncultured Flavobacteriales bacterium
ATAATTGTAATATAATTTAACCCTCAAAACGGTCAACGTTTTTTGGACATGGTCACACCAACAACTAACAACCAACAACCAACAACTAATACCCCTGATACTCACGGTAAATCTCCTGAATAAAAGCCTGTCCGCGGTGGAGTGATTGTTTCAGGAGTGTACTATCGGGATTCGGGCTTTGGAGAATGAGGTCTTTTCGATTGTAGGAATACACGAGCCAGTTTTTTTCTTCGATCCAACCCAATACATGTTCCATCTGGAAATAAGCAAAGTTTGTTGCTGCAGGAGTCATTAAATTTTTACTCCAGTGAAATTCGCTTGCATCCAGACCGAGTTGTGGCAAAAGTGTAGCGGGCAAATCCTGATGTCCTCCCAGTTTGGTAATCTGAATTCCGCGGTACTCTGGTTTAATGGGTTCACCATACAAGAGCATCGGAATATGCCGACTGTTTGGATACAAATCATTCCGGTGCTTTGGTAACAAATGCCCGTGATCAGCAACGAGGACGAAGAGAGTATTCGCGTACCAGGATTCTTTTTTCGCTTTCCTGAAAAACTCGCCGATACATGCATCTGTATATGCAGCGGAGTTTCTGAATTTATTCGCTTCATCATTTCCAGGAAAACGAACAGGGCCGGGTACATCGAAAGGTTCGTGATTGCTCAGTGTCATTGTCACCGAGAAAAAAGGCTCCTTCACATGGGAGAGATCACTCAATTGTTTGTTGAACACATGTTCATCATAAATTCCCCATTTTCCGGAAGGAGTAGCTTTATCAAAATCCTGTTGTTCGAGGATGACATCAAAACCCTGGTTGATGCAATAGACATTGAGATTGGAAAAATTACTTTCTCCTCCGTAATAAAACGAGGTAGCATATCCGTTCTTTTCAAAAACTTTTGGAAGAGAAGGAAGTCTTGCCGATTTCTCAGATGAACGCATGATCGAATGATAGGGAGTTGCCGGCCATCCGTTCAAAACAGAAACAATTCCCTGATCTGTGCGCGCTCCGCTTGAATAAATATTGGAAAAGGAAACACCTTCGCTCATCAGTTGTTCGATTACCGGTGAAATTCCTGACTCTCCACCGAGAGACGCGACAACATCCGCGGTATGACTTTCTAGAATGAAGATGACAATGTTTGGATGTTCGACAGAAAGTATTTTTGGAAACGAATCCTGATTGGAACGATACAAATCATTTAGAATTCCCTCCGCTTCTTTTTCCGGCATCGTTTCAAAAGGATTTTCATCCGTGAGTCCGGCGGCGCGAACATCGTAAGCGAGATGCCAGACCGGATTGATCGCGACCTGGTTGAGGAATTGTTTTTTGGAATAATACACAAGACTTTCATTCATCGGCAACATTTGCCATCCTCCACGAATACCAAGGATAAGCAATCCCGCCATTACGATGAGGAATACCGCCTTTTTTGCCGGAAGATTTTTGACTTGTCCTTCAAGATCCACATTGTATAATTTCCGGAGAATGAAAATTTGTATGCCCAACAAAATTGCGATTGCGAGAATCACCAGGATCAGTTGAACTGTGCTTAACGAAACAAAAATTTCCTTTGGATCGGAGAGATAGGTCAAAGCCCTGTAATTAATCAGGCTACCGCAGAAATGAAAAAGCAGGATGTTGCCGATGCAAATTAAAGTCAGCAACACAGCGATGATTAAATGATATACAAAGCTGATCTTTTTGAAAACTGTATTTCGAAAAGGAAAGAGACAAAACAAGACCGGAAGAACCAGCAGATATGAAAGTACGGAGAGGTCCATCCTGGCTCCGTGAAGGAATCCCGGAAGAATTTCCGATAGCGCCAATTCACCCTGGTTTCTTTGATTGAAAAGTAAAAAGCTAAATCTCCAGAATGCAAAAAGGATCACATAATAACATGTGATCCTTAGAATATATCGAAGTTGTTTATTCACGAGCCGGGAGAATTTATCCGGCCTGAATTTATTCTTTGACTAATCGTGTCTTTTGAACTTCCAAACCGTTCTCCAAAGTTACGAAATAGACTCCTTTAATAAAGGAATCCAGGCTAATTGGGAGACGATTTACACCTTCATGGAGATCTACCTTCTTTGAAAGTACAACCTGACCTTGAGAATTGAAAATTTGTACTACGGCTGTGCCTTCAGTTTCTGTGCTGAAGACAACATCCATATTGTCTTTTGCCGGATTTGGTTGAACAATGAAGATACTTGATTTGGACTCGAAACGAACAGGAACAATTTCAGAATAACTGAATTTTCCGTCATAGTCAGTTTGTTTCAAGCGGTAGTAAGACAACCCTTTTGACGGCTCGCCATCAATCGTTGAATAGACTTTTGTTTGAGTACTGTTACCGGCTCCATCCACCATTCCGATGGCCTGGAAATCGATTCCATTTTTACTGCGTTCGATGGTGAAGTAGTCGTTGTTTGTTTCTGTCGCGGTTGTCCAGCTGAGTTTCACCATACTGTTATCCGGCTTCGCGCTGAAGCTCAGCAGCTCGATAGGCAATGGTGTTACCGAACAATCGAGTGAGGCACCATTTGTGAGGAGCCAGTTCAGTGAGAATCCACTTCCACCCGGAGTCCATTTACTAACCACGAGCTGATAGGTTTCTCCTGTAGTCACTCCCAGTTCATTTGTCCAGCCGTTACCACAAGCATCCTCTGTATTATCGGATCCACTATTGTTTACTCCGCAGACATTTGTATTTGTACTTAAATTAGAAGCTGAGTTCATCCCAGTATTTGGGAATGCCGACCAGTTACTTGCATAAGAACAACGAATCGGAGAACCAAGAGAACCACAACTCGGGTTTGGACCAAAGAGTGCGAAGTCATAATCATCAGCAGTTGTATTGGGAGCAATTGTGAATCCCAATTTTCCACCGGATTGAATCTTGATAGTATACCAGTTTGTATAATTTTCTGTAGGGACACAGGCACCTGAGAGGTCTGATGATAAACCGGGGCCCGTACTCGCATCGGTAATCGCCTGATTACTGCAAACACCTGTAGAATTTACGCAATCACTGTTATCGGTACCATTCGGTCCGGCTGCATATGGAACACAATCGAAAGTTGCGACCCATCCTGCACGATTCGTGCTTGAATTGGAATTAAAACGAACTGTGATACATCCGCTTTGATCTGTAGAAATATACGGACCAAGACCAACAGACATACAAGCCTGATAGGTGTTCACCGGTCCTCCAAACCATGCTGAGCCTCCATTAAATTGAGGGCTATTTTGGGTTGCCCCGTTTAGGATTTCCAAATAATCATTTGGTATACCAAATGAAGTAGTGTTATCAGTATAAAAGGACCAGAACTGCATGCGCAATGCTGTACCGGGTTGATCCGGACAAAAGGTTCGATAGATTCCATTTACATTGTTCGAATAATTTCCTCCTGTTCCACCGTCATCGGTGAAAGTACCGGAACACGTATTAACCATATTGGAACCAACATAGGTTCCCAGCATTCCGGTTGTTGGGGCAGTGTAGGTGGCGACACCAGCAGGTGCTGTCGGACACGGAACACATGAAATAATCGCGCTCCATCCCGCTCTTGTTGTACTACCATCTGATTTGAAACGAAAGGTAAGACAACCGGTAGTTGAAATAATTGTTGGGGGCAATGTTGTTCCACTGTACACACCGATTCGTGTAGCAGCGGTACTTGCACCATCAAAAATTGTCAGCGTATCTCTTCCTGATTGAGTATTAAATGACGTAAATACAAACATGAGACAATTTCCTGAGTTTGAACAAAACGTTTCTACCAAAGTCTGGTTGTTTGAATAAGTACCACCGGAACCTCCCGAATCAAAAAAGAGGCCGGAACAAGTATTCACTGTGAGACCATTGGTCATGTTGTAATTTCCACTGCAAGAAACACAGGAAAGTGTTACTGCCCATCCGCTACGTGTATTACTTCCGTTGGAAACAAATTTGAATGTAAGACAACCGCTGGAAGAAGTTAGTGCAGGTGGCAGCGTACTGCCTGAAAAAGTTCCCAATACTGGATATGTATTATTAGGTCCGTCGTAAACGGTTAGGATATCATTTCCACCTTGTGTTCTGAAAGCCGTGAAAGTTGCTACTATACACGTGGATGCATTGGAACAAAAGCTAATCGTGTAATTCTCGTTGTTAGCATAATTTCCTCCGGAACCTCCGGAATCATAAAACGTTCCTCCGCATGTGCTCACCGTTGTATTGTTAGATGCTGCATTGAGGAGATAAGTCTGAGCATCCGCTCTTAAAGCGAATACAAACAACAGCATGCAGCACAACAACAAATTGTAAAATAATTTTTTCATTTGCCTTCAATCTTTAGAATAAACACAGATCTCTTTGGGGGCATGAAGAGAGTTCTTTGCTTATTCTTTTTTAGTTAAAAGGCTTGAATTAGTTGAGATGAAATGAAGCAAAATCCTACATCATTGATTAGGATTCTATCTTGTCAATTTCTTGAAAAACATCTCATTTTTCACAAACAGATGGTACAAAGATGGAAATGAATGGACAAAAATGACGGATTCTCTTCATTTTTGTGTTTCTGGCTATACAAGTCTTTTAACAGGTAGAATCCTATGTGAATGGGTGATTTTTTTGAATTTTTAATTGATCATTTTTCCCAAATCAACAACAAAATCAATACACGTTTTGAATATGAAAAAATATTGAAATGCGAAACAATAAGCAATCCAACCCCGGGCGCAGCGAGGTTACGAGCGAAGCACGGGCAGGGCGGAATTAAATCGAATAAAAATATCGTTCCAAAAAACCTTTTAATTCCCGGCTTTAACAGCGCTAAATATTTTTCTGAAACCGTGTGATATTTAAATCCCTCCATGCACCACACAGCCAAGAGTACAATCAATCTCAATGATGTACCAACCTCGAAACCCGATGGCTCTGGTTGTCATCCAGTATAACTATGTATACTCCTTTCGGTAAACCGGAAATATCAATCTGTGTTTTATTCATTCCAGGATTCGCGATGACTGATTCTTTGAGACAGGATATTCCTTCAGTGCTTAGAATTTGCAGTTTGTAATTGGTCCGTTCACCTGAACTAAAGATCAATGACACTTCATTACCGGCGGGATTTGGTTGCAAATAGAAGATGTCATTCTTCTCGCTGAAGTCTACAGGAACTTTTTCAGAGTACGAGAATTTCCCGTCAAAATCAGTTTGCTTCAAACGATAATACGAGATGCCATGGAATGGTTTTTCATCGACCGTTTCATAGTGTTTTAATACGGTAGTTGTTCCGGCGCCATCCACCATTTGAACAGGTTCAAAATCTGTTCCGTCAGCGCTTCTTTCGACTGTAAAATACTGGTTGTTGATCTCTGAAGCAGTGGTCCAGTTAAGCCGAACAATTTTTGATTCGGCATTCGCCTGGAAAGAAATCAACTCGACGGGGAGCACACTGCAATTCAGTGATGCACCTCCGGTAAGAGTCCAGTCGAGAGTAAATCCGCTTCCACCCGGAGTCCATTTGTTCACGAGGAGATAAAAATTTTGTCCGGCACTGACAGCCATTTCATTCACCCATCCATTTCCACA
>CAYMMN010000232.1:0-5583 GCA_964391495.1 uncultured Flavobacteriales bacterium
AGGCGATAGCGATATTTTTATCGAACATTCCGAAGGCTCCTGAAATCAATATCAATCCGTTCAAACGGCTCCAGGCCATACGTCCCAAGAGAAAAGCACGGATGTATTCCAAAACCTGGATGCGCGGTATAATCTGATCAGGTAGGTTTACGCGAATGATTTTTCCTTCATCGACTTCACAGGAATTCGCGATCCTGACGACACCACCAACGGCAATAACCTTATCGGATTCGGTCTGCTCCATAAATGGTTTCACCATTTTCAGGAGGGACTCATATTCAAGAATACAATCTACATCAATAGCGGCAAAAATCCCATACCTCGAAACGTTGATCCCTGCATTTAACGCGTCCGCTTTACCGCCGTTAACTTTGTCGACAACAGTCAGCCTGCTAAGCGAAGGAATCCTTGATTTATAGACAGCTACTATTGGTTTGGATTCGAGTTTTTGTTCAATGGCAACAGGAGCTGCTTCAAGCTCATAAGCTTCGATCATTAACTGCAAAGTATTGTCCTTACTACCGTCGTTCACGATGATAACTTCGAAATTGACATAGTGTATATTCAATAAGGACCGTACGTTTTCTACAATTGTTTTTGATTCGTTGTATGCTGGTGCAATGATGGAGATCGATGGAGCGGAAGGGGCAGTGAGAATATCCCTGTAATCAATAAAACTGTTTCTGCGCATGTACTTTTTAATATCCATGGCAGAAAAAGCGGACAGGATAAAGTAGGTACAAAACAGCATTCCGCTATAGATCAAAATAAAATGATCCGCGAATTTTGTAAAGTAATAAAATACTAATCCCATGGTCTAAAGTCGTTTGTCCAGCGCGTGTCGAATAATCATCTGCAATGTCGGTTCTCCAGTACGAAGCATTTCCTGAACCTTCTGTGGTCCATTTCCGGCAGTTGCCAGGAGTGAACGAACCGCCTGAATGGCAAGCCTGTATTCTGTAATCGGATTTTTGAGAATTTTTTCCAGCAGGAAAGTAGATTTTTCCCTGCCAATCACTTCAAGTGTTTTGAGTATTTCAAACTGAATTTCGGAAGTTTCAAGAGGGTAGAGGGTGATCAGACTTTCTTCCGAACTCCTGGCGTTCAGATCGCGCAATGCCCTGACAACCGCAAGGCGAATGATTTCATCTTCATGATTCAGAATCCTCACCAGTACATCCGCTGATTCCTGTTGACGATAATAACCGATCATCATGATACAAAAATGGATCACCGTTTTGTTGGGCGAATTCAACCATATTGAAAAATCAGGAATGACCGGTGATTCCATGCGTGTAAGCATCGCATGGATATTCGCTTTGTCCCAGTCGGTCAGAGGTTCTGTTTCTTTTGATAAGAAAGAGAGTGGTTCCGTTTCGCTGAGCTTCATCATCGCCACACGTGCTTCCATCCTCAAAATCTCATTCTTTGAATTCAGGAATTTGGCCAGAATTGGATGTGCTTCTCTGACATTCATCAAGGCTAGCTCCCGCATTGCCTTTGCGACGAGGTGCCATTGAGTACTTTTTAGCCGACGAATGGAATCTTCGTGAAAAAGTAATTGTACAAACAGTTTTTCAAGCCGGAGGGCTGCATCCCCTGTAAAGTTCGAATGCAGGTGAATGATTTCATCGTTGATGATTTCTCTGTGATAAGGAATTTTCAGATCCGTTTCTTCAAAAAGTTTATATACTTCTTCATCGTTCAATGCTTCATCACTTTCAAAAAGTATTCTGGTGAAAACCGGCTGATATTTTTTTCGCAACAATATTCTTTTGTTTTCACGCTGCGTTTTATAAATCCTGCTGCCCATAATAACGCCAAGCAAAATCAGGATAATGACAAGAAACAGAATGGTTACCGCGATCAATACGCGGATATGCACAGGGAAACTATACACGTCTCTGCTGACTTCATCAGCAGTGTATTGTAAATCCGTCCAGTCTATTTGTAATAAGTAATGCAAAATAATAAGCGTCTCTGGTCTTGTGGAATGATCTTAGAATGAGAAATTTCCGGGATATAATATCAATGAGACTAATTCAGCTCCTTCTTCAAAGCCTCTATTTCGTTAAGAATATTTTGTCTTCTGTCAGCAAGATAGGATTTGAGTCCCGGAATGAAATTACCCGGATCCAGAGGGTCACCGATAGTAGATGAAATATTTGTATCGTAATCAGTATTGGAATACATTTTATTAATATCCGCGTAAACCGAAACCCTGATACGCATAGACAAACTGTCAATGATGTGATTCATTTTATCGGGGGCGAAATCGGTTGACATTAACTCTTCGACTATCTCAAGATATTTTTTCTGCACAACTTTGCTCTTTCCCAATGTACGGTCGAGTAGTGGTCTTGCTCCTTTGTAAGGCGTAGAATCAGGAACCATGATACTCATGCGGGTGAGTTGGGGAAGATTCATGATTGGATTCCATGCGGCAAAAGAGTAGTTCCCGTCCAGTGAGATCCAGTTCCATTTGAAAGTTGTACTGTCATGATACACGAAGAAGTTGTGCGGATAAAACATGTTGTAAGCATCAATATTTCCAATCAGGTTGTTGATAGCCCAGGCATGCAAACAGCTATTCAGATCAAATGCGGCATTTAGTTTTTTCAGATAATCTTCTTCACGAAGCATGGTGTCATTGATGACTTTGATAAATTTCACCAGGTCGCTCCAGTCGTTTTTTGTTTTATTTGTTTTCAGAATATAATGTGGCCAGTATTTATCCTGGTCATTTCCGAGATAAACAAAATTCGCCATCGGCTCTCCCTGGTATAAATTTCCTTTGGAGTTTCCGAATCGTGTTTCGAGGAATACATTGTCGATATTTTCATTAGCGAGATACAAACCCCAGTATTTGTCGTTCACATACACCTTCGCGAAAGTCGCTCGGGGAGCAGGAAGTCCGTGTTTGTTCATCAGATCGAGATAAATCTTTTCACGAAGCATGGTCGGATCCTTGAAATTGTTGGTGAGGTTGAGATCTTCAAGACCATTGAAATTCTGTCCTTTGATGTATTTATCAAATTTGATACGAAAGGGTTTTTTCTTTCCCGGATAGAAGTCGTAAGATGACTCACCTTTGAAACGCAATCCGCAGGTGTAGAATTTTTTTCCATCAATAACCACGGCAGCTTGTAAATACTGTGTGGTTTCAAGTGAATCGTTCAGTTTTTTATAAATAGCCAGAGAGTCCCAGTAATTGCATTGTGCAAAATACAGTCGGATAACATGAATGGAATCTTTCCCGAAAAATTCTTTCCCATAATCCTTGCTCTTTTTTTCGGAAGGAGCCGGAGCTGTTGAAGGTGTTGTTGTTTTCTGTGCTGAAGCGAACAGCGCGACCACAAATAATTGTATCGCGACAATCATCACCAGGCGGAACTGGAATTTATTCATGATATGCAATTAAAATATTGTTTTAAGAATAATGCCCATGGTAATTCGTTGTTGTTTGACAGCCTTCTGGTTGGCATCAAACCTCGTATCTTCAGTCGAGTAACCCATTTCACCTTTAATTACCCATCGGCCAAAGGCGAGACGCTGGTACTCGATACCGCCTTGTATGGATTTCAGAAACAGTATACTCGACTGATCAAATTGTGTTCGTTCATCCGGCGACTGGCCTTTTCCAAAACGCAAACCAAAGTAGTTATCCGCGTCGCCAAAATAGTTCCGGATGTTTAGTATTAGTGTTTGTGAAGATTTTTTCAGAAAATCATTTGTCTCGATCGTGGATTTGGGAGTGAGGTAAATTCTGGCTGCAAACCAGAAGTTACGGAAGTAATTCCCCAAACTCGCGGTATATATTTTTGTCCCCGGATTTGAAAACTGCAGATAACGGAATCCTCCGGATAATTCAAAACCCGCTGGAATCTTTTGGTAAATTTCTGCACCTGCTCGAAGTTCAGGAAAGATTTTAGAATCACTGAATCCGACATTCAGATAAAAATAATTTGACTTCACAAAACGGAGATAGCCATCTACTTCTGATTGTAAACCTTTCTTGCTGAAACGTTCAGCATAACTTGCTCTGTAGGAAATGGACCCGAATGCGAAACTTCTGCCAATTTCTCCTGAAGCAAGCTTTTGCGGTGTACTCTCTTTATCAATAAAATCTGTATTGAATGCCAGTTGGAAACGATTGCTGAGACGATTCGCAGTCATGCTGTTCAATAACTTCAGTGCTTCCTTATTTCCCGGATTCAAATCGAGGATTCTTCTTAATGTAAGCGAAGCACTTTCTTCCTGATCGAGTTTCATCTGCAATTTTGCTTTCCTCAACATCAGGTCTTCGGAAGTAGGATAATATCCCAGACCTATTTTCAGGTAATCTGCAGCGACTTTAAAGTTTTCTGTCCACATTTCCACGTCGATCAAAGCTCCAAGTGCTTCGATGTCATCTTCCTTCTCAATAAGTACCCGGCTGAATTCGACCCGTGCTTCATCGTAACGTTTGTCCCAGGCATAGGTGCGACCCATGAATGTGCGAACATCATAATAACCAGGTTTCTTTTCGAGAATTTTAACACAGATCCTGCGCGCTTGTTGATTATTCCCCTGGAAACTGTACTCCCTTGCCTTCTTGAATAAAGCGTCGATGTTTGTTGTGTCGGTAACTACCACCAGGGTATCAGCTCCTTTTGATTGTGCCAAAATCTTTACCGGACTCCAAATCAGGAGCAGAAGTAAGCAAAACAGATGTTGAGGTTTTATTCCAATCATATGGGAACTTCCATTTCTTATCAATATCCGTAAAATCCGGCCGGTTTGAATTGAAGCTGGAAGGGGTAAAGAAAGTGTACGGAAATCGTGAATTTAAGTTTAAAAATCAGGCGGATTTCATTAATAATTTTTTTACCCTGACAGACAGTTCATTTGGACTGAATGGCTTGGTAATGAAGTCGTCAGCTCCGAGCTGAAAGGCTTCCAAAACGGTTTTCTCAAGCCCGATTGAAGATACAATAATGATAGGAGTATCCATACCCAATTGTTTGCGAACCTGATGAACAATTTCGAGTCCCGTGAGATAGGGCATCATGATGTCCGTGATAATGATATCCGGTCGGAGTGAAGCGATTTTGTCCAAAGCCTCTTTCCCGTCTTTCGCCAGGTGGACTTCGTAACCTTCCTTCTGAAGGCGGAACTCCACCATTTTCAGGACCATTTCATCGTCTTCGCAAACTAGAACTTTCATAGTTTATTCTGTATGAAAAGAAAGGGCTAAGATACTATTTAATTCGGAGGAAAATTAGTGAGAATGACTGGCATTTCAATCTTAATTAACAGGAAATGTAAACTATTTATACAGTCAAAAGCCCGGAAAAACTTCCGGGCTTTGAATTCATTTTAAGTACAGAATATCGTTGAAAAGGAGAGATAATCCCCTATGAAAACGAATCAATTATTTCAGATCGGTAAGGGCGTTTTCGAGTTGTTTGAAAACTGATTTACTGAACTGACATACTTCTTCTACAAGCTCTGCTAATCGCTCAGGATTGGTATGTTCTTCACTAAGTTTTTCAATTTCAGCAAGCATCTTTTGTGTATCCGGCAAACCGATGTAACCAAATG
>CAYMMN010000233.1:0-5553 GCA_964391495.1 uncultured Flavobacteriales bacterium
ATAACGAACAGGCATTGTTGAACATGGCCGGAACAAAATATTTCCTTGGTAAAAATGGAGAAGCAGGTAAACTGCTCGACAGATTGCTTAAAATTAATCCTGCAAATGAAACCGCGAAGATTTTGAAAAGCAAACTGGAGGCGGGGAGGTAAGGCTGGATAAATCAGACTTGTGGGCTTTATTAATACGATAAAGTTGCAAATTCTCAGGAATTCAAGACCAGCTAATCATTTCTTTACTTTTACTTAACATTGAAGCAGTGAATTAGGATTACTTTCACAAAAATTTTACAATGAGTAGTAAAGCCTACAAAATCTTACTGGTGGATGATGAGCCGGATATTCTGGAATTCATGGAGTATAACCTCAAAAAGGAGAAGTATTCGGTATTTACTGCAAATAACGGAAAAGAGGCATTGCAGGTCGCAAAACGTGAGAAGCCTGATTTGATTATCCTGGACATCATGATGCCTGAAATGGATGGTATTGAAACTTGCAGGTCCCTCCGGGAAATGCCGGAATTCAGGAATACACTTATTGCCTTTCTGACGGCACGGAATGAGGATTATTCTCAGGTAGCAGGATTTGATGTTGGTGCTGATGATTATATCACGAAACCAATTAAACCACGGGTACTCATCAGCAGGATCAATGCTTTGTTCCGCAGGTATAAGAATTCGGATCCCAATCACGAGGCGAATAAAAATGTACTGAGTGTCGGCGATTTGATGATAGATCGCGAACAATACCATGTGATGAAAGGAGAAGAGAAGGTAGAACTCCCAAGAAAAGAATTTGAACTTCTCGCTTTGCTTGCTTCGAAACCCGGAAAGGTATTCACCAGGGATGAAATTCTCGAAAGAGTATGGGGAAATGAAGTCATCGTTGGTGACAGAACCATCGATGTTCATATTCGTAAACTCAGGGAGAAATTGGGTGAGGATCTCATCAAAACTGTCAAAGGCATTGGATATAAATTTGATTTTTAATGGTGGATATCAGCGATTTTTTTTTCTTTGTGGCTTATCCTGAAGTAATCATCCATTGAAAAACCCGACTCCCCGGCTTTTATCACTCTATGCGGCAATTATTGCTGCCGGAATTGTTGTCCTTGCTGAATACGTAACAAGTATTTCTACATTCTTTCAAAAAGGCTGGTTGTCGTATGCAACGGTATTTATCATCACCTTTCTTGCTACATTTCTCATCTTCAACTACCTGCTGGAACATTTTATTTACAGAAAAATAAAGCTCATTTACAAAACCATCAATACTTATAAGGACTCAAAAGAGAAGACTCTTGAGAAAGTTGATCTCAACGCGGATATTATTGGAAATGTTGGGAAGGAAGTTGAAGAATGGCAAAAAAACAGAACAGATGAAATAACCGAGCTAAAAAAGACGGAAGTATTCAGGAAGGAATTTCTTGGAAATGTATCACACGAATTGAAGACTCCGATTTTCAGCATTCAGGGTTATTTGCATACTTTATTGGAAGGAGCTATCGATGATCCGGAAGTGAATGTGAATTACCTCCAGAGAGCAGCCGCGGCGGTAGAAAGATTGTGTTTGATAGTGGATGATCTGGAAGCTATTTCAAAGCTGGAAAGCGGGGAGATGGTATTGGATCAAAGAACTTTTGACATTAGTGATTTAGTGCATGATGTAATAGATTCACTGGAATTACGAGCAAAGGAAAAGCACATCAAATTGGGATTCAAAGAAGGAAGTGATCGGCCTTTCTTTGTTTATGCTGACAAAGAAAGAATCCGGCAGGTGCTGGTCAATCTGGTTGTCAATTCAATCAAATACGGAAAGACCGGTGGAAGTACAGTTGTTGGTTTTTACGATATGGATGAACACATCCTTGTAGAAGTGACTGACAATGGAATTGGAATTGACGCTGTTCATCTACCAAGATTATTTGAACGCTTTTACAGAGTTGATAAGAGCCGATCGAGGGACCAGGGTGGTACCGGCCTAGGATTGTCAATTGTTAAACATATTCTGGAAGCACACAAACAAAGTATAAAGGTCAGAAGTACTTTTGGAATTGGTACCACTTTTACTTTTACGCTTCTGAAATCAAATTGACCCTCCGAAAAGATTTTTTCTCATTTTGAAATGAGGGATTACTCCAAAAAGCACATAAGAATCGGCATACACGGCATATCCGTGTTTTTCATAAAAATGCACTGCGGGAGCGCGTGCATCAAGGATAATTGAAGAAAGATTATTTTCTTTTGCTTTAGTTTCAATATACCTCAGTATTTTGCTACCCAATCCCTGACCTCTGTAATTTTCGTGTACAGCCATTGATCTTAATTGTCCTTCAGAAGAATTCAATAATAACAAACGGCCTGCCGCAACCGTTTTTCCATTTTCATCTTTCATCATTACATGAATGGATTTATCTTCGGTTTGATCCTTCGTAGTGAATTCCGGCTGATTCCAGGGTTTTCGCAGCACTTCATACCGCAACTGATAATAGGCAGCTATGTCTTCAGTTGTTTCAGGCTCAATAATGATGTAGACTGACATGGTTAAAATTTTTCTTAAACTTGGTTAACTCGGGATTACAGACTACTCCAGTCTAATTTTATTATTTGGAATGTGAATGACCGCAGATTGTTATTCATTTTTATTTTCAAGCGAAATAAATTCGTCATCTTTCTGATAAGGCATCCATGTCACAATCAACTGAAACATTTCATCTGTAGTGCGCATACTTCCGTCTCTTTCCGAAACCAATTGCGGAGGATGAAATGGATTCAAAGGATTGTTTTCCGTATTATCATAAGTGCCAACGGCAACCATTGTACTACCTGCCGGAATTTTGAGTATTTTTTTATAGGTGTAAAAATACTGCCATCGAAAGTCCCATCTTGGAATATTGATAAGCCTGATGGTGTCACCGGAAGGAGTGACTGCGTAGGCAAGAAAACTTTTTCCAAGTAAATGCATGTGTGGATTAATGGTAACAATCGAAATATCTTCAGGAACAGTGTACGTAGTGGTGAATGTTTGAACCGTTCCGGGAGCAATAACCAGAGGAGGTTGTATTTTTGAAATTCCGGAAGTACCCATGATGAATTCCCGTAGTGGCCGCTTCGGAGGCGAAGGGCTGAAAAAGACATTAAAGGTTGTTTGGTCGGTTGTGTCAACAGGACTGGGACCATAGTGAATGTTATCCAAAAGCAGGATCCCGCTTTTTTTTACTTTGTATCCTCCAATCCCGTTTGGATACATTGCAGTTTCAACACCAGGAAGAAAATTTGTTACAGACGGTGTCAGCATTGGGTAAGTACCATCGTCATTTTGTAAGTCCAGTTTATGAAAAGCTTCTTTCTTGTCCATGAGTTCTGTATTCACCCACGTTTCTCCCTGATGCAGATTTGATTTGGCTTTGTTTTCATATTGAACAAGATGTGCATTGATATGATGTACCAGTTTTTTATTTCCCGGAATTATTTCAATAGCACGGATAAAAGTATCCTTTCCCAGATCATATGGGATCTTCATCATGATAAATTTATCCTTGTTATCTCCCGGAAGGAAATAAGGTTTTTCAATTTTTAGCACCAGATCGGGTGTACCCAAAAGACTTCCGGATGGGAATATGGGAGTTTCCGGTTTTTTATCAGGATCACCCTTCGGGCAATCATCTTCAACCCATTTTTTGAATAACCCAATTTCATCTTTAGTTAAAACTTTTTCATCACGAAAGTGAACATATTCCGGATCTGCCGGCCATGGTGGCATGGATTGATTGCTTACTGTAAGAGCGATTGTACGTGCATGCCGTTTCGCGTCTTCATATGTCAGCAGATTGAATGGTGCTGCGGATCCCGGACGATGGCACGGACTACAGTTTTTAAACATCAGTGGCGCGATGTGCTCTGAAAAATTGGGATGGTCGGTATTGTTTGACTTCTCGCTGGTCGAATTGCAGGAGGTTATTATCAAACCGGGGAAAAACAAAAGCAAAACCATGTAAATCCGGATACAGGCTCTGTGTTGATTTTGTCGGGAAAATAATTTTGAAAAAATCATGAATGATGAGTCCTTTATTCAATTATGCAACCAATGGCTTGTGTAGCCGGTTTGCTGACAGCTTTCCCTTCGCAGCTTTCAGAAATCGCGTTTTGCAAATCTTTCGAATTTATTTTAATCCTTTTTTTCCCGACTGCATACATCCAGTCATCTATCCTTCCCCGATACAGAACTTTTCCATTCCTATCAATGAGAAAAGCTTCGGGCGCTACCTTCGCGTGTAAAAGAGAGGTAATTTTTTTTTCAGGATCTCTGAGTAATGGGAAAGATATCTTGTATGTTTTTTTGAATTCCAGATCCTCCTGAGTCGTTCCATAATGACCTGGAAAAACTCCATAAAATTTTACCCCGCAGGAAGAAAATTGTTTTGCAAGGTTATTGAGTGTTAAAGAGTAGCTCTGGCATGCCGGACAATCAGCGAGTAAAAAAAGCACTACAGTGAATTTATTATTTTTCCAATCCGACAATTCAAAAGTCTTATCATCCAGAGTTTCAAGTTGGGTATTGAATATTGCTTGTGCAATTGTATTCTGAATTCCTCCCAAGGAAATCAGAATGATGAGAGAAATTAAAACGCACTTGTTGTTCACGTGACGACGACAGGGTTTTATCAATAGGGTAGTATCTGATTTTTAGGGATTCGGTCAATGTGTGATTTCAGGATTCTGTGAATATCCCTGTTGTCTTGTTTGTATTGTATGAGATCCCTGATCTGATCAGGATCAACAGATATATATTCGGGTTCGAAATAACCATAACCCTGATATTTTCCATTTTCAATCATGACCACTGATTTTTCAGTTGTATTTCGGCCCGGGCCAAGGATCATGAAATTAGAATTGGTAAACTGGAGATTTTCTAATGCCTGTTCAACTCTCAGATTGTATTTTTCGGGCTTTTCTTTACCAATGCATGCGCCATTGCATTGGTGAATGCTATAATGGAAACAGGCATGCGCGATATCGTATAAACCGCAGAGCTTCTGACACAATTTATATTTCTGAACCCATTTCTCCAACATTTCTTTGGCTTCCTCATGTGAATGAAAAGTATACACGGGTTGTTCTCCGTTTTTGACTTTAGAAGCTTTAAGAGTGGTATATCCATTTTCGTCAGTCTCAGCAAAGATCCCGAAATTGAAAAAAGTATGTCGTTGTGCCCTATTGAACAAGGGCTGTTTCTTTTTTATTTCATCGGATTCTAGCAACAATGCAATGAGTTCGCTCCCCGTAGATTCAAAGGAAATATCACGGATCGCATTGCGAAGTTCAATCGCCTTGCGCGATTGCTTGTTACTAAAGTGACTGAGAATACGTTTACGAATATTATTGCTTTTCCCAATATAGATAAGGGTTCCATCTACATTGTAGAGATAATAAACTCCGGGGTGTTCCGGCAATTTATCGAGAATGGTTCTGTCAAATTCTGGAGGAAAACGCAGATTCAGGTAATCGTTTTTAACCTGATTATCCATCACATTTCTTCCGGCATCCTTTTCAAG
>CAYMMN010000234.1:0-5542 GCA_964391495.1 uncultured Flavobacteriales bacterium
AAAAGGTGCCGATGTAGTATTGATCACCGGTCCGACTTCTTTGCACAGTCAGTCCCAAAACATCCGGAGAATCCAGGTAGAAAGTACCGCTGAAATGCACGCTGCATGCATGCTGGAAGCGCCAAAAGCTGCACTGCTAATCATGGCTGCCGCAGTTGCCGATTTTAAACCGGATCATGTAGAAAACAGTAAAATCAAGAAGAAGAATAATTCCCTTGAACTCTCGTTGGTACCTACAACAGATATTCTTGCGGATCTTGGAAAAAATAAACCTGCAAACCAATTGCTTGTTGGTTTTGCTCTCGAAACAGATGACGAAACTGAAAACGCGAAAATAAAACTGTCTAAAAAGAATCTGGATTTTATCGTCCTCAATTCGCTTCGCGATGCAGGAGCAGGCTTTGGTCATGACACCAACAAAATAAGTATCCTCAGTAAAGATGGTTCAAAGAAGGATTATCCGCTGAAGTCAAAACAGAATGTCGCCAGGGATATTCTTGATTTCCTGATCCCGGTGCTCAAAAAATAATTTCATTATAAATTCCTTCGTCTATCATGGTGAAAAGAATTCTCATTTTTCTTTCCATTTTCCTCACGGCTGAATTCAGCAATGCACAAGAACTGAATTGCCAGGTTTCTGTACTGACTCCTCAGATTCAGGCCAGCGATAAAACCATTTACGAAACCTTGCAAACTGCCATCCGTGAATTTATGAATAACAGGACCTGGACAAACGACCAGTTCCTGAACCAGGAACGAATTGAATGCAGCATTATCATCACGATTTCTGAAAGAACTTCTGTTGACGACTTCAAGGCAAACATTCAGATCCAGTCTCGCCGGCCGGTGTATAAGACTTCTTACAATTCTCCATTGTTCAATCACCAGGATAACGATTTTAATTTCCGGTATGTACAGGATCAGACTCTGGAGTTTGATGAAGCAAATATCAACTCTAATCTCACAGCTGTTCTGGCGTATTATGCCAACATCATTATTGGTCTGGACTACGATTCTTTTTCTCCGGAAGGAGGAACTCCTTATTTTACAAAAGCCCAAACCATCGTTAGCAATGCGCAGGTACTGGCAGAAAGAGGTTGGAAGGCTTTTGAAAGTTCACGAAACCGTTATTGGATTTCCGAAAATCTCATGAATGTATCTTTCAAACCACTCCGAAATACCATGTATGCCTATCACCGAATGGGATTTGATAAATTGTCGGAAGACCAGGTGAATGCGCGTTCAGCCGTCACAGAATCCATTAAAGAATTGCGCCGTGTATATAATGATAAACCGAATTCCTTCCTCATGCAGGTCTTCTTTAATGCAAAATGCGATGAAATCATCAACCTTTATTCCCAGGCTCCTCAGGATGAAAAAAGTCAGGTCGTTCAGGTATTGAGCCTCATTGATCCGGCAAATACCTTAAAGTATCAGGGAATTCTGTCAACTTCTGGCGGGAAATAAATTTTTCATCAAAGCTTTAATCAGAATAAACACAACAGTATAAAACAAATAAAGAAGCAGGATATTTCCTGTTATTACGATTAAGATTATGGGATTGAAATGTGGAATTGTCGGGTTACCGAATGTAGGAAAATCAACTTTGTTTAATTGTCTGTCAAATGCGAAAGCACAAGCGGCAAATTTTCCATTTTGTACTATCGAGCCAAATATTGGCGTCATCACCGTACCGGATGACCGCCTTTTGGAACTGGAACGTCTTGTAAAACCACAACGTGTGGTACCAACAACGATTGAAATCGTTGACATTGCCGGACTTGTAAAAGGTGCGAGTAAAGGCGAAGGACTCGGAAATCAGTTTCTCAGCAATATCCGCGAATGTGACGCGATCATTCATGTGGTTCGTTGTTTTGATGATCCGAATGTGGTGCATGTTGACGGTTCAGTAAATCCGGTCCGTGACAAAGGCACAATCGATACGGAGCTTCAGTTGAAAGACCTCGACAGTATCGAGAAAAAAATCGCCCGCGTTGAAAAAGTTGCAAAAGCCGGTGCTGATAAAGATGCAAAGAAAGCAATGGATGTTTTGATGGTGTATAAAGCCCATCTGGAACAGGGAAAATCCGCACGAAGTGCTCCGGTTGCCGAAGAAGACAAACGATTCATCGCGGATATTTTCCTGCTGACTGCAAAACCGGTTCTGTACGTATGTAATGTTGATGAAGGATCCGTAAATACCGGAAACAAATATGTTGATCAGCTTCGCGAACACATCCACGATGAAAAAGCTGAAATTCTGGTCATCGCGGCTGCGATAGAAGCTGAAATTACCCAGCTGGATAGTTTCGAAGATCGTCAGGCATTTTTGAATGATCTTGGACTGAGTGAATCCGGTGTAAGTAAATTGATCAAAGCCGCGTATCGTTTGCTCTCTTTACAAACTTACTTTACAGCTGGAGTGAAGGAAGTAAGAGCATGGACCATTACCAGAGGAATGCTTGCACCCCAGGCTGCGGCTGTAATCCATACTGATTTTGAAAAAGGCTTTATCAAAGCCGAGGTAATCCATTATGCTGATTTCGTTACTCTCGGTTCGGAAACAGCATGCAGGGACGCCGGAAAACTCAGCATTGAAGGTAAAGAATACACAGTCGAAGACGGGGATGTGATGCATTTCCGTTTCAATGTCTGAGACTTTTTAAATTGATGATCTAAACTATCAGGAAAAGAAGATACCTTTTATGACCAATATTATCCTGATCATCACATGTGTGATTTCTTTTCTTGCTTTCCAGAATCACAGTATTCTGGACAAACTGATTTTTAGTCCGTATCTCATTCGTCAGAAGAAAGAATGGTACCGTTTTTTTAGCAGTGGATTGATACATGCCGACTGGTTTCATCTTATTGTGAACATGTTTGTTCTATTTACTTTTGGTCGAGCTGTAGAAGATTATTTCAATGCGTTATTCGGATCAAGGGCTACGGTTAATTTTCTGCTTTTATATGTTGGAGGATTAGGAATGTCCATTCTGCCAACTTTCAGCAAAGAAAAAAACAATCCCGCATATCATGCCCTGGGTGCATCCGGAGCTGTATCGGCAGTCGTATTTTCATTTATCTTGTTTAATCCGCTTCAGCGTCTGTGTTTCTATGGAATCTTGTGTTTACCCGGAATAATTTTTGGCGTTCTTTACCTGATCTATTGCTATTACATGGGTAAAAAAGGTGGCGACAGAATCAATCACGATGCTCATTTGTGGGGAGCATTGTATGGATTTTTCTTTACCATACTTTTAAAACCTTCTCTTGTTATTTCATTTTTCGATCAACTGATATACTTCCGGAATGCCATCTGAAAAAAATAAAGCCATTTTTCTTGACCGTGATGGTGTCATCAATGAAGAAAGGGGAGATTATACCTGGCTGCTGGAAGATTTTAAATTGAATAAGGATCTTATCCCGGCTTTACAGGCATTTCAAAATGAAGGATATTTACTGATTATTATCAGCAATCAGGGTGGCATAGGAAAAGGAATGTACACAAAAGCAGATGCAGATTATCTTCATCTTCACCTGGAAAGACACCTGGCGAATCAGGGAATTCATCTTTCAGAAGTTTATTATTGTCCTCATCACCCTGTCAATACAAAATGCATCTGCAGAAAACCCGATTCTTTGCTGCTTGAAAAGGCAATGGCCAGATTCGGGATTGATCCAAAACAATCCTGGTTCATCGGAGATGCTGACAGGGATGTGGAAGCAGGAATAAGAGGAGGAGTGAGGTCACTGAAAGTACATTCAAATTCATCACTTTTGGAAACTCTTCCATTGATTTTTGGAAAAAGCTATTAAGATTCTTCCGTTAATTAATTTTTGAAATAAAAATATTTCAAGCCTTGCTTCGCTTTACTTTTGTACAGCAAAATGGGGCAACTGGCGACATATATTAATTTCAACGGAAACATCGTTGAATCTTCTCAGCCGATTTTTACTTCTGCCAACAGAGCTTTTCGTTACGGAGACGCTGTATTTGAGACCATTCGCCTGATGAATGGCGAAATTCTGTTTTTCGAACAACATCTTCAACGACTAAAAAGAAGTATGTCACTTCTGGGCATGCAGCCTCATGATGATTTGACCTTTCACAATTTGTATTTGTCAATCCGGCATCTGGATCAGGTTAATCACCTGAAAGGCCATGGCAGAATCCGTCTGGAAGTCTTCCGAAATGACGGAGGATTATACACGCCACAATCCAATAATGTCTCCTATATCATTGAAGTAACACCACTTTCACTGCATCATTATAAACTCAATGATACCGGATTAAAAATAGAGCTGTATACGGATATCAAGAAACCTGTGAGTGCCTTGTCAAATCTCAAATCCTCAAATGCACTCTACTATGTGATGGCTGGTTTGCACAAAAGGCATCATGGTTATGGAGATTGCCTTGTCCTGAATACAGATGACAGGGTCGCGGAAGCAATCAGTTCGAATATCTTTCTTTTAAAAGGTAATGACTTAATCACCCCTTCATTGGATGAAGCATGTGTTGCCGGAGTAATGCGGGAAACCATCATCCGGATGATGGATGAAAGAGGAAAGCCTGTAATTCAAAAAGGAGTAGAAGTTGAGGACATGCTAAAAGCCGATGAGTTATTTCTAACAGATGTGATTCATGGTATCCGCTGGGTCAGCGCTTTTCGTCACAAGCGCTATTTTAACAATTACTCCAGGCAATTGCTTAAAGAAATCCAGGAATTGCATTCAACAAAAAAGGTCTGAGAAAATCTCAGACCTTTTTTGCAATATTAAAGAAGTAAGCAATTATTTTTTAGCTGTATTTGTTTCCATGGATTTAGCCATTTCATCAGCAGCAGCCATATTCTTTTCGCAAGAGCTCTTTACTTCAGCATAAGCAGTATTCCAAGTATCGATTTTTGTCTGAGCATCGCTCATTTTAGTACGGAAATCTGCAAGACCTTTTACTGCTTCATCAGCATTGATTTCGCCTTTAGCAATTTTGTCTTTCCACTCTGTGAATTGTTTAGTTGTTTCATCCCAGGTAGCTTTGAAAGTGCTGTACTCATTAACCATGCCTTCCATTTTGGTTGCATCTTCAGTAGCCATTTTGGACATGTTTGCAGCAGTAGCTTTCAATGCTTCATCTTTAGAAGTAGCGATAGCTGTTGCACGCTCAGTTTGCTGGGTAGCAAATTCTTTAGCCTTTGTTGCAGTTTCATTAAGCTCTGTGCTCCATGCAGTAGCTTTTTCGCCAAGGCTGGTCCAGTCAGTTCCAAACTGGGTGATTTCACCCATAGTTTTTTCATCAATTTTCTTTGTGCAGGAAGTAAAGCCGAGTGCACCGGCTACCATAAATGCTAAAATTGCTTTTGTTTTCATTGCTTGATTTTTAGGTTTGTGTGATTAGTTTCTATAGGAATTATTGTCACAAAGTTATTACTTTCAATAGTTTCCGGAACAGCATCAGGAACATCTTATTGACAGGTTAACGTTCATTTCTCTTTGGGGTCAGGGAATACACTCCGGATGTAGTCCATAGTATTATTAA
>CAYMMN010000235.1:0-5518 GCA_964391495.1 uncultured Flavobacteriales bacterium
GCACTTGTCGGTCAAGCACAAGGCGCTCGGGCGCGTGGTGAAGATCGACCTGGGGCCCGTGAATCCGACGCCAGACGAGGATTCCACGGAGCCGTAGCCGCGGGTGGTTGCGCCCCGCGTCAATTGCCGCGGCGTCGTGCCGTGCCGCTCCACAGCCGGTTGAGCGGATGGAAGATCGCGCCGCCCACGTTGGGGAGGCTGAACTCGGGCCAGGGAGCGGGTTCGGCGCCAGGCTTGAGAGAACGAATCAGCCCACCGAGCACCCGGAAGGGCGCGAACACCCGATCGCGCAGCGGAACGCGCGGCGAGATGCCGTTGGGTCGAAGCACAAGCACGGTCACGTCGTCGCCCTTGAGGTTGCCGTCGTGCAGCGCGGCGATCTTCTTGAGCAGCGAAGGGATGAACTCCGCGGGTGCCATCGGATCCAGGCCGCGGACGACATTGAGCAGACCTTCCTCGCCAAGCAGCTTCCCTTCGGGTGAGAGGGATTCAATCAACGAATCGGTATACATCACCAGCAGATCGCCCAGTCCGAGCTGCATAGAGATCTGCTCGTAGTTCACGTCATCGATGATTCCCCACGGCACGTTGGCGAGCCCCGCGCCGGTGCGAGCGGGCTGGCGAAGGACGGACCACGTTCGGTCGGCCGCGCGATAGCAGAGCGGCGCGGGATGTCCGGCGTTGCAGAGCGACAGCCGGTTGCGCGGGGCGAAATCTGCGGTTGTCTCAACCTGATGGATCCCCCACTCGTTTTCGATATAGGGAGGGCTGCCCACTGGCTCGGGGAAGGCGGCATCGCCATTGATATGAATTTCAGCTCGTCCATCACTGTAAAACAAACACTCCTTCATCGGGTGAGGAACACAATCGAATTCTATCGGAATAAGATATTTTTCTTTCAATAAAGAAAAAAGTCCAATTTTATCTCCTGATTTTACAGAGACAATATCCCTGTGGATGGTTGAATTGATGCTTACTCCATTTTTATATTCTTCTAAACATCGGTTGTATTTACCAACCGACTTATCCATTTTCCATTTTTTCAGTTTGATCAGTTCCCTGCCATCTATCGTGGCAATTCCTATACTGTCATTCACCCTAAATTTATAATACTTGTTGTAATTCCAGTTTAACCGTTCGAGTTTGTTGTATCGCATTGGCAGAACAACCCTTCCTGTTGAATCCATCAAACCGATTCTGTCCCTATTTTCAGATACTACCATAACGCCATTGACATTATTTTCAATCTCCAACTGACGATCAGCGGCAGTTTTCAAAAGCTTAATTGTCGCGAAGCCATCCTCAAAAGTCGAGATTTCATAAGGCTCATTAAATCGGTTTAACAAGTTTGCCTTTGCAAAAAACTCCTTGTGAGCAGGATCGTAATACCCATCAATGATCTGTTGTGCATTTAATTTTATACTGAAAATAAAAAGCAAGACAATCCAAAATGTCCGGATACTCATAGAGGAATGGGAATAAGAATTCTGTTGTGGAAATTACCCGTGAATAAGTAAAATCAAATCTTAACGATCTTTCGCAAATAAGATTTTGTCTTTGAGACAACACGGACATAATAAATGCCCTTGCGCAAATCAGTCAGGGATGGAAAGGTGATGATTGTAGATTTTCCAGCGGCAACCTCATTTGAAAAAGCCTGAACTTCCCTTCCCAATTCATCAATAATACTCAATTGAATGGTCTGATTAATTCCGGAATAGAAACTGATTTCGAAGTTCTGGTTGAATGGATTCGGATAAACACTCACAAGATTATCTTCACCTGAACGATCTACAATAGTTCCGCCCAGCAAGAGGTCCGCAACAATAAAGTTGGGAATACCATAACCCAGAGAATCTCCGGGATTGTTGTAGTAATTTGCACTGGCTTCAATAGCATGCAGCACTTCCATATTTGTCTTCAAAGGATGCGCTTGCCACAAACATGCCGCTGCTCCGGCAAGAACCGGACAAGCGAAGGAAGTACCGCTTCCTCCACCGATACTACCATCTGAATATGAAATAGTCGTAGCTGAACCTTTAGCAGCAACATTTGGTTTAATATCGCCATCAGAAGCCGGTCCCCAACTACTGAACCCGGATTTGTAACCAAACTCATCTACAGATGCCACACTGAGAACACTGTCTGCGTCAGATGGTGCGGAAATATAATGCCATGGAGAATTTCCTGAATTGCCTGCACTCACTAAAATCAGCATTCCTTTTGATGCAGCAATATCTGCTCCGATGCTGGAAGGACAGGTATTTCCGTTCATATCCGCATAGGTATGACTCTTCGTTGTATCCTCGAAAGTAGAATAACCCAGAGAAGAAGAAATCATGTCCGCTCCTACGCTGTCGGCGAATTCAGCTGCGGAAATCCAATTGTATTCTTCAATGATATTTTCAGTCGGATCATCTTCGGATCTCAACAACCAGAATGATGCATGTGGCGCCGTTCCGACAAGTTGTCCGGGAACATTGCCGGCAATACAGGAAAGCACAGACATACCATGAGAATTATCCTCATAAACGGAAGCTTCATCGGCCACAAAATCCCAGGTACCTAAAATTTGTCCGGCTGACCTGATACTGTCAAATGGAGCAAGCTGATCAACAGAAAAGAAACCGGCATCCAGTACAGCGATCGTCATTCCTTCGCCTTTAAAGCCAGCATCATGGAGGTATTCGCCATTCATCAGATGAATCTGGTTAAATGACATTCCATAATCCAGACTTTGAGAACGAGCAAGGTTAGCTGTTGAATTGTATGGAACACCACCGGATATAAATTTACTTTTTCCATGTGAATCGGGACGCATCCGGTTTACGGTTGTACTGCTGATTACATATGGAAGAGCTGAAATCGCCTGGAGCTGAGTTGAATCACATTCGACTGTAACGCCGTTCATCCATTTTGAACGCGTTAGGACTCTGGCTCCGGTATTCTGAACACCCTGAACATATGCAGGATTCACCGGAAGATCATTGTCAACGATCGCGATGTTTTGCTGAGCTCTTCTCGCGATTGCTTTTGCTGACAAATAATCCGAAGGAACCGAAATAGAATAAGGCGAATTCGCTCTATCCGCGAAGCGAATGAAGAACTTTGTATGTGATTGTGCCATGCTCAGACAAGGAATGAACAAGAGGCACATGAGTCTTCCAAACATGACTTACCTTTTATAGTTTATTACTTTCATTTGATATTCAACACCATTCAAAATTAATACAAGTCCGGATGGAAGATGTACTGTA
This sequence comes from uncultured Flavobacteriales bacterium, assembly GCA_964391495.1. Classification (GTDB taxonomy): domain Bacteria; phylum Bacteroidota; class Bacteroidia; order AKYH767-A; family 2013-40CM-41-45; genus JADKJP01. Next base: position 3,258 of record CAYMMN010000235.1, read on the forward strand.
TTCAGGCTATCCTGCTGTTTAAATACCATTCCTACATGATTTGCATAGATTTCTTTTTTCAAAATGCGATTGACATTCGATGTAAAATCATTTTGAATGACAGTTACCGAAGAATCGAAATTCAAACCGTTTAGAGAAAAGGGAATATGAATATCCTGGTAGAAATAATCTTCTTCAATAAAATAATTATATGCGTTCCCATTCCATGTTTTTCTTTCATTGATAGGAAATGAAAGTTTCACAAAACGAATATTGTCTTCGACCCTCTGTGCGGAAGTATTGGTCATTTTTGCAGTCCACAGATTGAGAAAATCCCAGGGAAGTGAATCGTTCAAACGTTTGAATCTGGAAATCCGGTAGGCCCAGTCCCCTTCCGCATCCACAAAACCTGAATCAATTTCTTCTCTGATCTGGAAGGAGTAATTATCAATGGCAGTATCTAGATTGAACGGATCATCAATATCCAGGTGAACGATAGAATCGGCCTGGTATTCAATCCAAAATCCTGAATCGAGAGGAAAATAACCGGCGTAGGAATTCTCAATCGATGGTGAAACGGAATCATCTTTGCATGATGATAAACAAAGTAACAGTACAACGCCAAAGACAGCAATTGTTTTCCCCAATGAAAAAATGGTATATCTGTTTTCCGTCATGCGTTACATGCCATATCAGGCAGCAGATTTTTTGAAATTGTCCTGGTACTCTTTCAAACGTTTATGAATTACATGAAACCAGATCGGTGGAACCAGGGCAAGATAAATAGCGGAAGCATATCCTCCCGGCAAAACCGGACTTTTTTCAAACGTCAGCAAGGTATGATAAGGTTTTGAAGCATAAAAATGGTGATCGCTATGTCTGCTCAAATCTATCAGAATAAATCTGCTGATGACTTTATCAGTTTGCCAGCTATGGGTTTCGTTCACTCTTTCTTTTTCAGTTCTGGATAAGCCGTAATGTTCAATATAATTGGTGTATTCCAGCAGAAAATTTGCAAATAAACACTGCAAAGCAAAGGCAAGTAAGGCGATTTTTCCAAAAACGAGAGCAATCAAAACATAAAATATGCATAGTAAAGAAATGTTCACCAGTACATAATTTCTTGATCCGAATGGTTTCGATCCCTCATTTTTCAATCTGGTTGATTCAACCTTCCAAGCACTGATAATTTGTCCGAAAACAGACCGGACAAAAAATCCATAAAGGTTTTCTCCATATTTCGCTGTTGCAGGATCACGATCAGTGCCTACCCATTTGTGATGAACCCTGAGATGTTCCACATAAAAATAGAAATTACTGACACTAAAGAGGAGCAGTTTTCCAAGCACCTGCCAGATTCTTTTCTTTCTGTGTATCATTTCGTGAGCAATAATGAGGGAGCTTGATCCGGAATGTACTCCAGTCGACAAAGCCATCCAGAATATTTGCCAGCCTTCAACTTTGCCTTTATTTAAGGCTATGAAAAATGCTGACAAAGAAAGCATCTGCATTACAAAATGAAGGATGAGAATCAAATCGGGAACAATGGGAGAAGTATCGACATCCTGCTTTTTATCTTCCGGAAAGAACCATTCCAAAAATGCCAGTATACCAAGCGAAAATACCAGATTTGAAAGCACCCACCATCCTCCTGCCATGTTTCCGGCAACGGTCATGATTCCGGGTAATAAACTCCAGAAATACTTGTAATTACGTGAAGCCGACATCTTAAGCCTGATCTCTTATTTTACAAATTTAATCAAATCCATGAGCTAAGTTGACAGGGTTTTGTAACAATTTATCAGCCTTTTATACGTTCATGACCGCGTTGATTTGATTTGAAATAAGTTGATACCTTTAGCCTGTGATTTGAACTTAATGAGAACGAACCTAAGCCTTCTGATTGCATTCTTATTTCAGGTTTTAAGTGTTTCCGCGCAGGAAAAGAATCTTGAAGCCAATGACCTGGTACAATTTTCCGGTATCGTTGTCACCAGTGACAGCCTGAATCCGGTTCCGTATACCAGTATCATGATCAAAAATTCGTACCGGGGGACTGTTGGTGATTATTATGGTTTTTTCTCATTTGTCGCCAAGATGAAAGACACCATTGAGTTTCTTGCCATCGGTTATAAAAAGGCTGTGTTTGTGATTCCAGATACTTTAAGCGACCATAGATGTTCACTCATTCAGTTGTTAAAACCCGATACTATTTTATTGAGGGAAGTCGTCATTTTTCCATGGCCGACCAAGGAACAATTTAAGGAGGCTTTTCTTCGTTT
>CAYMMN010000236.1:0-5515 GCA_964391495.1 uncultured Flavobacteriales bacterium
GGTTCCGGGTTCCGGGTTGAGTTATTAGAATTTAGAATTTAGAATTTAGAATTTAGAATTTAGAATTTAGAATTTAGAATTTAGAGTTTGAATTAAACTAAATACAAATGCTAACCTAAAAAAAACTATAATACTCAGAAAATTCCCTTCCCAAGACTCCCGACTCCATACTCCCGACTAAATACCGTCCTCTCAAAAACACCCCACAATCAACTCTTCACCATTCACTATTCACTCCAAAAATGACTCGTATCGAAAGCGACAAAGTAATTGTCAAAAAAACACAGGCTGAGATTTATAATTTCCTGAGCAACTTCAATAATTTCCAGAAGCTGATGCCTGAGCAGGTAACGAACTGGCAATCGACAGAAGACGAATGCAGTTTTACCATCGCGGGAATGGCCAGTCTTGGAATGAAAATTATTGAAAAGACTCCCAACAGCCAGATAAAAGTAACTCGGAACGGAAAAGCTCCTTTTGATTTTAATCTCGATTGCGCGATCAAAGATCTTTCCGAGAATTGTGAAGTGCAACTTGCATTCGACGCTGATCTGAATCCGATGCTGAAAATGATGGCAGTAAAACCGCTCACAAACTTTTTAAACCTCCTCGTACACAAACTCAACGAATTGCCATAGAAACTTTGTTTCAAAAATTATTAAAAAAGATTTGTTAAGGATTCCTCAACAAATCTTTTTTTTATGTCTTCTTTCTGTTTGTTTTTCATCCGACTGCGTTAAACTTTGTTAGCAATTTCCTGGAATCAAAAACCGCGATTTACTTTGTGCTACCAAATAAAAATTCATTATGAAAAAATTTACCCCCACTCCATTTACATTCGTTCTTTCCTTCATTATTTTACTTGGCAACCTTGTCGCATTATCGACTCCTCCGCAATGGACAAGTCTGACAACAGGAACAACAGAGAAACTCCGTGATGTCAATTTCCTGAATCCGGATTATGGTATTGTTGTTGGCGACAACGCAACTGTACTCCTCACAAACGATGGCGGACAAACCTGGTCCGGCATCAACGCGCATGCATTTTCCGGAAATGTTTATTCCGGTTTGGTTTTGAATTACGATACATTAGTGGTTTGCACCTTCGATCAGATTAATTTTACCGGCGCGACCTATCTCACGAACGATGCCGGAAATACCTGGACACAGATTGGTACAGAACCCGGAACCGCGCATCCAACTCAATTGGGAAGTTCGGACCATCAGAACATCTACTCGGTTGGCGGCAATCTTTTGCGTTCAACAAATTCAGGAACCAGTTGGGATACATTGCTTCAATACACCGGAGGAATCAATTCTCTTTACCAAATCCAGTTCCAGGATCAGCAAACCGGTGTCGCGGGCGGATTGAATTCAGGCTTCGCGACGTATTCGGCAAATTTAGCGCGCACAACTAACGGAACAAACTGGTACCTCGCGGATGTTTTTTCCTTTCCGAATGCGGATGCCTACACTACACTTGACTTCCCTGCATTGGATACCGGATACATGTTTGTGAATCATTTCAACGGATTTGTTCCATCCAATCAGAATGCACTTTGGAAGCTTTACAATTTCACTTTAAGTGTACCCTTCCCTGGCGATTCACTTGTGCAGTTTAGTAGTCAGATTGTAAACGCGAATACACCAGGATATGCATTCGCCGCGGATTTTCAGGGCACTCAGAATGGCTATGCTGTTTTTACAGGAGGTACCATTTACAAAACCGCTGATGGTGGTGTCAACTGGAACCTTGATTTCACATCCACTGCGGATACATTATCCGATATTCAAATCTTTGAAGAAAGCACAGGATATGCGGTTGGTGATGATGGAACTGTTCTGAAATTAGCACAAAGTACAGATGTTCCTTCTCTTCAAAAAGAAATGTCGTATCGCTTATTTCCAAACCCCGCTTCAGACAAAGTGGTATTGAACCTCCAGTCAAATGAAAGTTCATTGTCTTATTCCATTGTATCGCTGGATGGTAAAATCTGTCTAAGCGGCAATGTACAAGGTAAAAACACAGACATCGATATTTCTGACCTCGCTGCAGGAGTATATTCCTTTGAGCTTTTGAATCAAGACGGAATCATGCTAAGCCAGTCAAAACTGATGAAGCAGTAAACAAAAAAGCGAAATTTACCGATCAGACAAAACGGATTTCTTTGGTGTCATACGAAACCACCTGGCCGTCTTCCGATTTCAGGGTAAGACGGCCGGATGGATCAATGCCGGTGATTTTCGCCGTGAATACTGTATTTTCTTTTTCAAATGGAAACCACTCCTCAAAACGATACAACACTTTCAAATAATCTTGATTGAGTAAATCATATTCCCCTCGCTTAAGTTGAAGATACCTCGCTTCAAGAAAATTGCACAAGGCATTGATTTCTTCATCGAGATTCAACTCATTACCTTTAATCTGAGACATGGAAATGGCGATGTCCAGAAAATCGGGAAATACATCCTGGTTTACATTTAAGCCGATACCAAGAATAGACTGGTTAATACTGCTGCTGTTAATTTGATTCTCGACGAGGATCCCACAAATTTTCTTGTTTTTGAAATATATATCATTGGGCCACTTGATTCGGACATCGCCCCCAACATGGGCTTTGACGTAATCAAAAATGCCCAGAGAGTATGCTTTGTTGAGCATGAAAATATCCTTTACATGCAAAAAAACGGGAAAAAAAAGCGATGCTTATTAGCATATTTTTGCCTTTTTCGCTAAACCAACGGGTTTCACCCTGTCCACGGCCGGCAGATTGAACTGAAGCTTTCAGGAGTGTTCCTTCCGGCATGATACGCATTCGGAGTAAATCAGAAAGGTAGGAATTGGTAGACATAACCGTCCCCAAAGAAATGACCTGCCGCCCTGTGAATAAGGTTGTTAACTCTTTTTGCATAAAATAAAGAATGGTAAGTCCGGAACGGAATACCTTTAAGTGTCGACAATATTTTCAGTACTTTTGCGTCCTCAATCTTGATAAGACTTAATCAGAAGAATGATCAAAAAGACTAAATCTCCTTCGCGAAAGGTAACGAAAAAACCTTCGAAAAAGACAGATGAATCGGTACGAATGAAGGATTTGATTGTGGAAGGAATGCAGGAAAAAAAAGCTAAGGACATTGTCTGTATTGATCTCCGAAATTTGAAAAATGCCGTGGCAGATTTTTTTGTGGTCTGTCACGCGGATTCCAAGACTCATATAGATGCAATTGCCCGTTCCGTTGAAGAATTCGTATACAAAAAACAAGGTGAAGATCCCCTTCACCGCGAAGGAATGGCGAATTCAGAGTGGATCCTGCTCGATTACGTCAATGTGGTTGCCCACGTTTTCCGCCAGGAACAGCGGGAATTTTATGGAATCGAGCGCCTGTGGGCGGACGCCGAAATTCAGCGTATTGCAAGTAACTATTAATCCGTAACTTTGTTAAAGATGACGATATGTCGGATGCCATGAAGATGGTATCATGTTTGACTTTCGTATACGATTATATTTTCCATGAGCGAGAACAACAGAAATAACGAGTCATCGGGCGGACAGCCCAAAGGCGGGAAAGACGGAAAAAAATTTCCAAACTCTCCCCGCTTCAATTTTAATTTTTACTGGATCTACGGGATTATCATTGTAGTCTTGATCATTACCCAGTTTTTTCAATGGGGTACTGCCGAGCATAAAATACTTTTTGATGATTTCGAAAGGACCATGCTGGTCACCAAGGATGTCGACCGTATCGTTGTCACCAATGATGTCGCGCACATTTATATCAAAAAAGACAAACTCAGCGATCCAAAATACAAAGATGTCAGGTTTAAAACCTGGGGCAATGTAGAAAACCCCGGTCCGCATTATTACCTGAACACTGGTCCGGCTGAACTTTTTTCCAAAAAAGTTGAGGAAGCTCAGAAGGAATTTAAACCGGAAGAAAAAATCAGCATCGACTACGAGCAGGATAGCCACAGCTATTGGGACATCGTACTGAACTGGTTGCTCCCGATCGGATTCTTCATCGTGATCTGGGTCTTCATCATGCGCCGAATGGGCGGTGGCGGTGGCGGAAGCCAGATTTTCAATATCGGCAAATCAAAAGCTCAGCTCTTTGACAAAGATCTCCAGGTGCGCGTTACATTCAACGATGTAGCCGGTCTGGAAGAAGCTAAAGTGGAAGTCATGGAAATTGTTGACTTCCTCAAAACGCCAAAAAAATATACCACTCTCGGTGGAAAAATTCCACGCGGTGCATTGCTGGTTGGACCTCCGGGAACTGGTAAAACTCTTCTTGCCAAAGCCGTAGCCGGCGAAGCACAGGTGCCGTTCTTCTCCCTTTCAGGTTCTGATTTCGTAGAAATGTTCGTTGGTGTGGGAGCTTCCCGTGTCAGGGATCTTTTCCGTCAGGCTAAAGAAAAAGCACCATGTATCATCTTCATTGATGAAATTGATGCGATCGGTCGTGCACGTGGCAAATCACCTTCCTTCTCCGCGAACGACGAGCGGGAAAGTACATTGAACCAGTTGCTCACCGAAATGGATGGATTCGGAAGTAATTCCGGAGTCATCATCCTTGCTGCTACCAACCGTGCGGATATTCTCGACAGAGCTCTCTTGCGTCCAGGCCGTTTTGACCGCCAGATTTATGTTGAGCTTCCGGATGTGAACGGACGTAAGGCAATTTTCCTCGTTCACCTGAAGCCACTCAAAATTAACGACACGCTCGATATCGATTTCCTTGCACGTCAGACTCCAGGTTTCTCCGGTGCGGACATTGCTAACGTATGTAACGAAGCAGCCCTTATCGCTGCACGTAAGAATAAAACGAGTATCGATAAACAAGACTTCCTCGACGCTATTGACAGAATCATCGGTGGTCTTGAAAAGAAAAACAAAATCATTTCTCCACAGGAAAAGAAAGTCATCGCTTTTCACGAAGCCGGTCATGCCGCTGTGAGCTGGTTATTGGAACATGCTCATCCGTTGATTAAAGTTACCATCGTACCACGCGGAAATTCTCTTGGTGCAGCGTGGTATCTTCCTGAAGAAAGACAAATCACGACTACGGATCAGCTCATGGATGAAATCTGCGCGGCCCTCGGTGGACGTGTAGCTGAAGACATCATCTTCGGAAAAATTTCTACCGGCGCGCTGAGCGATCTCGAAAAAATTACCAAGCAGGCTTATGCTATGGTGACGATATATGGATTGAATGAAAAAATCGGGAACATCAGTTTTTACGATAGCTCCGGTCAACAGGAATATACTTTCAACAAACCTTACAGCGAACAAACAGCTGAGACGATTGATTCCGAAGTGAAGAAAATGATCGACATCGCTTATGCGCGCACCAAGGATATTCTTTCCAGACACAAAGAACAATTATCTCAACTCGCGGGCCGTCTGCTCGAACGTGAAGTCATTTTCAAGGAAGACCTTGAACAAATCTTCGGCAAACGTCAGTGGGAAGATAAACCGGAAGTTCCGCTGCTGCCGGTTCCGAATTCCAATGGAAG
>CAYMMN010000237.1:0-5499 GCA_964391495.1 uncultured Flavobacteriales bacterium
ATTCAAAAATCAGGATGGAAATCTATCCTAATTATTATGGTTATTTCTTTTTTGTTGAGCACCTGCAAAAAAGATCACATGCTGGATTGTATCACAAGTTCAGGGGACGAAGTATCAGAATACAGACCTGCAGGCCGGTTCAGCCATGTGGACATGAAAGATCGTGTAGATCTCATCATTCGTAAATCATCCGAACATTATATTCGGGTAACCGCAGGTTCTCATTTGATCGACGGAATCATTACAGAGCTGAACAACGGAACATTGTACATCCGTAATGAGAACCGTTGCAACTGGGTGCGCAGTTTTAAAAACAAATACACTGTAGAAATTGGAGTGGACAGCCTTCAATCCATCGCGACGTATGGGAATGGAAGTATCACTTGTCCGGATACTCTTAGCGTTTATGAATTCACATTTGATTCCTGGAACGCTTCCGGAAGTATTGACCTGCTGTTGAACTGTCAGACAACGCATCTGAATAACAATACCGGTCGTATTGATATGCGCGTAGCCGGAAAAGCCGGGGTGAGTTATATCGCGTTCAATGATGTCGCTTACCTGGATGCATCAAAGCTGGTCACAGATCTCACTTATATGCGAAACAACTCTACCGGTGATCTGAAAGTCTGCGCACAACACGAACTGGAAGTCGAAATTCGTTATTCCGGAAATATTTATTACACAGGAAATCCCTACCGTATCAAAGAAGATAATACCGGAACAGGGAAACTTATTCCTTTTTAACTCCGGTCTGATTATTCCGGTCCGGTGTATCCCTGGTCAATCAATAGATTTGAATGAAAAGATGCTGCCACAGCCAGTTCATCGCAACGGTTATTTTCCGGTGTATGCGCATGTCCTTTTACCCAGTGAAATTTCACGTGATGTTTCCTGTACACTCTGAGAAATCGCTGCCAGAGATCAGGATTTTTCTTTCCTGAAAAACCCTTTTTCTCCCAACCAAAAACCCATTTCTTTTCAACAGAATCCACGACGTATTTAGAATCGGAAAAAATGGTGACTGTTTGTCCTTCTTTTTTCAAAGCTTCAAGGCCAACGATCACACTCATCAGCTCCATCCTGTTGTTAGTAGTCAGGCGATAGCCTTGTGATAATTCTTTTCTGTGTTCACCGGAGAGAAGAACTACACCATATCCTCCGGGTCCGGGATTCCCACGCGAACTGCCGTCTGTATAAATTGTGATCAAGAAGTATGTATTAGGAAGTTCAAATATTCAGTAAAAACTTTGAGCATGAAAATCTCAATTCAATTGCATCCAGATGGTTCTTCCGGTTTTATCAATATAGCCACGTTTTGAATTCAATTTAACCGGCGCTATTCCATTCTGAAATTTACCGGCTGTAGAATATTGAGGAGTGATGATAAATTTTCCAGATTTGTTGATATAGCCCCATTTCCCGTCGATTCTTGCTGCAGCTAATCCCTCAGAAAAGATTTTATCGTCCATCTCACCATTGATATCATCTTCAAATTTTGGATTGATGATATAGCTTCCATCTTTTCCGATATAACCCCATAAATTTCCAAGACGCACTGCTGCACAGCCGTCGTTGAAATCTGATGCTTCATTGAATTGATATGGAATTACGACAGCCCCTTCTTTATTGATATAACCCCATTTCCCGTTGAGGCGAACTGCTGCCAGTCCTTCCTGGAAAGGCTCGGCTTTTTCAAACTGTGGAGTAATGATATATTTATCCGCCTTGTTGACAAAACCCCAGGCCAGACCAATTTGCACCGGTGCAAGTCCTTCGGAAAATTTTTTCGCTTTGCTGAATTGAGGATTGATTACAATTTTCCCGAGAGTATCAACAAATGCCCAGGATGTAGAAATTTCAACAGCGGCAACACCTTCTGAAAAATCCTCCACTTGCGAAAACTGTGGCGTCACCAGAGTTTTGGTTTTTGCATTGATAAATCCCCATTTGCCATTCACCCTCACGGCGGCGTAACTATTTGAGAAACTGCGAACGTCAGTAAACTGCGGGTTAATAGAAATTTTTCCGGTAAGATCCGCGAATCCCCAGGCGTTTCCAATTTTTACAGGAATGAAATTTTCTGCATAGGATCCCACTGCATCAAACTCCGGATTGACAACCATTTTGCCACTTCTGTCGACAAAGCCCCATTTGTTGTTCATTTTCACTGGGAATAAATTCACCTGTGAAAACACAGTTGAGTTTATCCATATGAACAAAGTAAAGAGCAATCCGGTTTTTCTCATAAGTTGTTTTGAAATGATCACGTGATCATTAAGCTTTTAAAACATTCAGTTCTTTCCCGATTTTGGTAAAAGCTGCAACCGCTTTATCGAGATGATGACGATCGTGACCCGCTGAAATCTGTACACGGATGCGTGCATTTCCTTTGGCTACAACCGGATAAAAGAAACCGATGACATAAATTCCTTCATCCATCAGTCTGGACGCGAATTCCTGTGCCAGCTTGGCTTCGTACAGCATGATCGGTACAATCGGATGTTCACCGGGCTTTATATCAAATCCGGCTGCAGTAATTTTTTCACGAAAATATTTTGTGTTCTCCCACAATTTATCGCGCAGTGCTGTTGTTTCGCTCAACATATCAATCACCGCGATAGATGCGCCGACAATACTTGGAGCCAGCGAATTGGAAAACAAATATGGACGAGAGCGCTGACGCAACAAATCAATGATTTCTTTGCGGCCGGAAGTAAATCCGCCCATCGCACCGCCAAGCGCTTTTCCTAATGTTCCGGTGATGATATCGATCTTGCCCATTACTCCGCGATATTCATGCGTACCACGACCGGTTTTTCCCATAAATCCGGATGCATGACACTCATCAATCATAATGAGCGCTTTGTATTTATCGGCAAGCTCTACTATTTTATCCAATTGAGCGATGGTTCCATCCATGCTGAAGACGCCATCGGTAACGATCATGCGATGACGCAAGGATTGAGTATCCTGGAGAATTTTCTCCAGTTCTTCCATCGTATTGTGTTTGTAACGGAAACGTTGTGCTTTACACAAACGAACTCCATCGATAATGGAAGCATGGTTCAGTTCATCACTGATGATCGCGTCTTGTTCATTCAACAAGGGTTCGAAAACTCCGCCATTGGCATCAAAAGCTGCCGCGTACAGAATGGTGTCCTCCGTTCCCAAAAAAGTCGAAATCTTTTGCTCCAGCTCTTTGTGTATATCCTGAGTTCCGCAGATAAAACGTACAGAAGACATTCCATATCCATGAGTGTCAATTGCTTTTTTTGCGGCTTCAATCACTTTGGGATGTGAAGACAAGCCAAGGTAATTGTTTGCGCAAAAATTAATGACCTGTTTTCCGTTCGCTGTAATGTCGGCGCCTTGAGGAGTCGTAATGATACGCTCCGTTTTAAAGAGCCCGGCAGATTTTATCTCTTCAAGTTCTTTAACAAGAACCGGTTTTAATGTGTCGTACATAGCTTGATGAATGAAGGACAAAAGTCTGAAAAAAAACGCTAATCAAAACGGTATTCGGAAATGAATATTTATCCGGTAAATTGAAACGTCATTTGTAAATTGATGATTATAGAAGTTCATAAACTTTACCCGGCAATGAACGGATGATCCCCGCGAATTCGAGATTCAACAACATGCCTGAGACCTTACTTACAGGCATTTGCACTTCCAGGGAGAGGTGATCTATTGGATATGCGCCACGTTCACGAAGCACATCAATGACTTTTCGTTCCTCAGGATTTAAATCCAGCAGGAGCGACATCTGATGGATTGGTTTTTGCTTTTTAGCTTCCACCTCAAGATCCCAATTCAGTGCCTGTGCAATATCCTCGGCGGATTCAATCAAGGTAGCTTTGTTTTGTCGGACTAACTGGTGACAACCCTGAGAATAGGTATCTGTAACACGACCCGGAATGGCAAAGACATCCCGATTGTATGAATTTGCCAATTCCGCGGTGATCAATGCGCCACCACGATTGGCTGATTCGATCACGATGGTCGCATCGGTCATACCGGCGACAATTCGGTTACGAGCCGGAAAATTCTCGCGATCCGGATTGGTACCACTCAGGTATTCAGTGAGTATCCCTCCTTGTTTCACCATCTTTTCAGCTGTGGTTTTGTGAATGGAGGGATAAATGCGATCCAGACCATGCGCCGTGACGGCAACTGTGGGCAATTCATTTTTTAGAGCAGATTTATGCGCGGCAATATCAACTCCATATGCCATTCCACTGACAATAAGTGCTTCGTATTTCACCAAACCCTCAATGATTTTCTCTGTAATTTCTTTTCCATACGAGGTGATGTGCCGTGTCCCGACAACAGCCACTGCATGCGGAACATTCAGATTTTGATTGCCTTTGTAAAACAAGATTACAGGAGCATCTTCACAGTTTTTCAATCGAAAGGGATAATCAGCATCGAGATAGAACAAAGGAGTGATTTTGTGTTTTCTTACAAACAAGACCTCACGTTCCGCTTCGGCAAAAAGTTTGTGACCGGTAATGATTTCAGCCCTTTCCGTACCGATTCCGGGAATTTTTTCGAGCTGGGATTTTTTTCTGCGAAAAATTTCAGGCACGCTTCCGCAATAGCTCACAAGATTCCTTGCCAGTACAGGCCCTATTCCGGGCAGCAGGCTCAGGGTAATTTGCATTTTCAACAAATCGTCGGGATGGTTCATTTGAATTGAATTCTGAATCGCAATCGAAAAAAATCTGTTATACTTGTTCGTCCAAATTCAAATAAACAGAATTTGGAGGCCAAGATTACGACATGAGCATCGCTTCCACAATCCAATATAAGCTGAGAAATTTTCTGACTCTTGGCTTCCTCCTTTGCTTTTCGCTGAATTCTTACTCTCAAAACGCTCAGCTCAAAGGAAAAATAAGTACCGCTTCGGGAGAGGCTTTGCCCGGTGCGATTGTAATGTCTGACAGCACAACAGGTACCACAACAGACCTGAACGGACTTTACCAGTTGTCCCTGGCTCCGGGGAATTACAATTTGTCAATAAAATTAATTTCATTTTCAGAAAAGAAAATCAGTATTCATCTCAATCCGGGTGAAATACGGGAAATGAATATCGTTTTAGAACCCTCATCACGGGAACTGAAGCTTGTAGTTGTAAGTGCCGGAAAATTTGAACAAAAAATCGAAGATGTAACCGTTTCAATCGAGGTCTTAAAACCCCGATTGATTGAAGAACGTGCCACTACAACCATGGAAGATGCGATGGATTATGTTCCAGGTGTGAACATTATCGATGGTCAGGCAAACATCAGAGGAGGAAGTGGCTGGAGTTATGGTGCCGGAAGTCGGGTTCAGGTTTTGGTTGATGATCTTCCCATGCTTACAGCCGACGCCGGTGACGCGAAATGGAGTTTTTTACCGGTAGAAAATCTTGAACAGGTAGAAGTCATCAAAGTTGCATCATCGGTATTGTTCGGCTCATCAGCTTTGAATGGAGCGATCAATCTGCGTACAGCT
>CAYMMN010000238.1:0-5485 GCA_964391495.1 uncultured Flavobacteriales bacterium
ACCTTATCCAAGCAGTATCCGGAGAATAAGTATGTACAGGATTTCAAAGCGCTGATGAGTGATTTGCAAAAACTTCCTCCGGGCAGTGAAGCTCCTGAAATAAATCTTTCCTCACCGGAAGGAGAAAAAATCGCTTTATCCTCACTACGAGGAAAAGTAGTTCTCATAGATTTCTGGGCCAGTTGGTGCGGACCTTGCCGCAGGGAGAACCCAAATATTGTGAGGTTGTTTCAAAAGTATAAGGACCGTGGTTTTATGATTTACGGAGTTTCACTTGATGAAAATGTGGATTCCTGGAAAGCAGCTATTCAGAAGGATGGCATCACCTGGCCTCAGGTGAGCGAACTGAAAAAATGGGAAAGCAAAGTGGTGAAGGATTATAGCATCGAAGCCATTCCATACAGTGTTCTCATTGATCAGAATGGAAAGATCATCGCGAAAGGTCTGAAGAGTGAAGAACTTGACCTCAAACTGATGGAATTATTGGGGAAAAATTCCTGATCCCCTCCTCCGCTTTATTCAAATTTGCTCGTACTTTGCACAGGTATGTCCCGGCTGTTTACTTTAATCACATTTGTATTTATTTTTTTCAGGAAAAAGTGGAAACTGCGTGCTGCAGTGTACCTACTATTATTTGTATTGATCATTCCGCAGAGGAGTGATGCACAGGAATATTTTCAGCAGTATGTTCATTACAAAATTGATGTAAAGCTGGATGACAAAAAGCATCAGCTTTCCGCTTACGAAGAAATCATTTACAAAAACAACAGCAAGCAGACGCTTACTGAACTGTATTTTCATTTGTGGCCAAATGCTTATTCGAATGAGAATACAGCTTTGGGAAATGAATTTTATAAGAATGGAGACGAGAGTTATCGTCGTTTAAGAGAAAAATCCTGCGGCTCTATTGACTCACTGGATTTTCGCGTGAATCAGGAAACAGTGAATTGGTCATTGCTCACAGATACGATTGATATTTGCAAAATAAAACTCAACCGTCCTTTATTGCCCGGTGATTCGATCAGCATCAGTACACCTTTTCGGGTTAAAATTCCGGACGCGAATTTATCGAGGCTGGGACATTCGGGTCAGGCTTATTTTATTTCACAGTGGTATCCCAAACCGGCGGTTTATGATGTGAATGGCTGGAATTATTTTTCTTATCTCGACAAAGGTGAATATTACAGTGAGTTCGGAACTTTTGATGTAACGCTGACGCTTCCGCAGAACTATGTTGTTGGTGCTACAGGAACTCTTGTGAATAATCCTTCCGAAGAAGAATGGTTGAACAGCAAGGCGAAAGAAACTTCCGGGATGGATGAATTTCCGACTGATATGAGTTTCCCGCCGAGCAGTCAGGAAACAAAAACCCTGCAGTATCATCAGGAAAATGTGCACGATTTCGCCTGGTTTGCCGACAAACGCTGGCATGTATTAAAAGGCGATGCGGAATTACCGGGCTCCGGCAAACGCGTCACTACCTGGGCATTTTTTACAAATGCGGAACCGCAGCGTTGGAAAAAAGCTCCCGAATATCTGAGACACAGCATTGAATACGGATCAAAATGGATGGGTGATTATCCCTATGCACAGGTGAGCGCAGTGGATGTAGGTTATGCTTCCGGAAGCGGAATGGAATACCCGATGATCACAGCCATTGGAACGGAAGGAAGTGATTTCGGTTTGGAGGATGTAATTGTACATGAAGTCGGACACAACTGGTTCTACGGTATTCTTGGTTCGAATGAACGTCTGCATCCCTGGATGGATGAAGGCATGACCATGTTTTTTGAAACGCGATACATTTATACAAAATATGCTGCCACTCCAAAATCGCAGGAGGAGACTTTTTATCGCGCCGGAAAATTCGGGAAATATGTTGGCTTGTCAACTTTGAATCTACTCAAATCAAATTATCTGGCATATCTCAGCGGAGCAAGAGAAAACAGTGATCAATCACCGGATTTACCTTCAGAAAAATATTCATACGCGAGTTATCATGAGGATGTCTACAGAAAAACGGCGCTTGGTTTTGAACACCTTCTCTCCTATCTGGGCGATAGTTTGTTTGATGTAGCTATGCGAACTTATTATTCAGAATGGAAATTTAAACATCCTCAGCCTTCCGATATTAAAAAATCATTTGAAACTTCTACAGGTAAAAATCTTGCCTGGCTGTTTGATGATTTTCTGGAGAACACAAAAAAATCAGATTATGCAATCACCCGCGTTCGACTGAATTCAGCGGGTAATTACAAAGTGACGTTGAAAAACAAAGGCTGTATTAGTGCACCACTTACACTGAATGGAATTCGAAACAGCGAGATTACGCAAACAATAAAGCTTGAAGGGTTTTCCGGTAAAAAGACCATAGATATTTCCTGTGATTCCTGTGAAGCAATTCGCATTGATGCTGCACAAAGAGAACTGGAATTGCGAAGGAAGAACAACATCATGCGAACCGGCGGAATTTTGCGTGGCGTGGAACGTCTGAAAATTCAATTCCCTGCCGCATTGGAAAATCCTGAACGCACACAGATTTTTCTCTCTCCGATTGCAGGGTGGAATGCATACAACCAGGGAATGGCAGGTGCAGCCGTGTATAATATTTTCAGTCCGGAGAAAAAATTCGAGTATGCGCTTGCTCCGATGTATTCTTTCCGACTTCAGGAAATTGCCGGTGAAGGACAGATTCGTTATCATTTATATCCATACAATACTTTCGTACAAAAGATCACCTTGCAAAGCGGATTGAGTCGTTATGCGTATGCAGAAGATGTTTATGATAACGATATCTACAACATTCACTACTCCTCCCCTTTGCATTTCACAAAGCTTGACAACCGTGTTCAGTTTTTATTCAGAAATAAAGATCAAAAGGAACAGCTGACACAAACCATCACTTTGCGTCACCTGTACATTGAAAGGATTATGCCTTACGGCTTACAACCTCCGTATACAGATTTCATGGTTCACAAATTCTCTACCAGAAAGGAGAAGCTGAATTATTTCCAGCTGGAAGCGGAATCTGTCAACAAAAACGAATTTTACGCGAATTCACAAAAGCTGTCTTTCACAATTGGTAAAGAATTTCACAAAATATTCCTTGAAACAAAAAATTTCCTTTCCTACGGTAAAGGCAACAAAGGATTGGACATTCGTCTGTTTGTAGGCGCGATGAAAATTTCGGAAAAGAGTACCAGCCGGATAGATTACAACATGCGTCTGAGCGGTACGGATGGAAGTCATGATTACTTCTTCGACGAAATTTTCCCCGGAAGAAATATGGATCATGGAATCTGGGCTCAGCAGTTTCTGCTGGCGGATGCAGGTTTCAAGATGCCAACTTTGTTCTATCGCAAGGCAAATCAATGGATGATTGGTGTGAATTTGTCGACCACATTGCCGGGAATCCTGCCATTCAAGCTGTTCGCGGATGTGGGCTCATTTAACGACGCGTATAAAGGATATCCAAAAGCACGTTCAATTTCCTGGGAATGGGGTGTTGAATTGCCGGTAATAAAGGATATTTTTGTGCTCTATTTCCCGATCACCTATTCAGAGGACCTCAAATACATTGTTGACCAGCAGGAATTGCATTATGGAAACCTTGTGCGTTTTGAGTTACACCTGAAAAAATTAAACCCGCTGGAATTTTTCCGCAGTATCAGATTCTAATTGAAGACAGGAAAAAAAATATACTTCGCTTCGGATTTTCATCTCGGTGTACCAAACTATGAGAAAAGTCTGGAACGCGAAAAACGTCTGGTTGCATTTCTTGATTCCATCAAAGCAGATGTGGAAGAATTGTATCTGCTTGGCGATGTTTTTGATTTCTGGTTTGAATACAAGACCGTGGTACCACGTGGTTTTGTGAGGATACTGGGAAAGTTGGCAGAGTTGAGTGACGCGGGAGTTCCCATTCATTATTTTACTGGCAACCACGACATGTGGACATTTGATTATTTGCAAAAAGAATTGAATGTAAAAATCTACAGGGCTCCTGTGGAAGCAAGTTATAACGGCAAATCATTTTACATCGGACATGGTGATGGATTAGGTCCGGGTGATCACGGGTACAAATTCCTCAAGAAAGTTTTTTCATCGCCATTGTGTCAGTGGTTGTTTGCACGGTTGCATCCGAATTTCGGGATTGGTATCGCGAATTATTTTTCAAGAAAAAGCCGGATTGCTACCGGGACTGTTGATGAGAAATTTCTAGGGGAAGAAAAAGAGTGGCTGGTGATTCACAGTAAAGAATTGCTGGAGAAAAAGCATTATGATTATCTGATTTTCGGGCATCGTCATTTGCCTTTGGATATGGTGATCAATGGCAAGAGCAGGTATATCAATCTGGGTGACTGGATCAAGTACAATACTTACGGTGTTTTTGACGGAGAAAAGATGGAGTTGAAAGTGTATGGGGAGTCCTGATGGATCGGAAACCTTATAAGTTCCCAGGCAAAAGTTTTTAGGGGATTTATTGCCACGAATGCACGAATTTTGTAATGTATTATATTTCACAGAGTAAATTGGGAAACAAATCATTATTTTAGGGATCATGAAAAAGAGGTGGGCAATTTGTTTAAGTGGTTTTCTGCTATTCTTTGCTGTGGAGCAAGGGATGGCTCAAAAGAAGAGTCCGATTCGTCCGCCGAAACAGGTTGTTGATTCATTTCACAAGTTTTATCCCTATACCAAAAAGCCTGTCTGGTCTAAAACAAGCGTAGATACATTTGAAGCAAGGTTTCCATGGCAAGGATCTACTGCCCTATTAATCCTCGATAAAAAAGGCAACTGGCTTCAAAGAAAAATGGAAGTTGGAAGAAATGAAATGCCTGTCTCGATCATAAATTTTGTAGATCAGAATTTCCCGGGTTCCATGCCGGATGCAGTCTATGTAACTTATCTCCCGGATGCCAAATCAACGTTTTACGAATTGAAAATTGTGGGCAGAGTCTTTCATTTCAATGACCATGGGAAGTTGATGGAGGAAGTGGAGGTTAAGTAGAGAGTGAGGGTGCAGTGTGAGTGTGCGTGTGAGTATGGAGTCGGGAGTCGAGAGTCGGGAGTAGTCGGGAGTAGTCGGGAGATTTGCTTTTTCTTTTTGTTAATGAACTGGTAACTACAGGCTTCTATCTTTTATTACATTTCTTTGTGAACCAAACCCTTACATCCTGACCAGAAATCGAAAAGAAAATCGAAAAGAATTTTGTTTTTATGTGATTTTCGCTATTTTTGCAATCCCAAATTTGGAGGCTTTGACCAAAAAGGATTGGGGCACAAGTTAGTTTCGAGTAGACGTTCATTTTTAGAGTAAATATTGGTTCGGTAGTTCAGCTGGTTAGAATATCCCGGTTACACCGGGAGGGTCGCAGCAACTGCTTAAGAATTGAAATAAAGAGTATTTGTTCTTTTATAATAAATATTGGTTCGGTAGTTCAGCTGGTTAGAATACATGCCTGTCACGCATGGGGTCGCGGGT
>CAYMMN010000239.1:0-5470 GCA_964391495.1 uncultured Flavobacteriales bacterium
ATAAACTAACGATAATTTTTACCTCAAACATGCGAAAAAGATTCTTGACAAGGATCATTATAGTCTTGAAAAAGTAAAGGCAAGAATTCTTGAATACCTCGCTGTACTGAAGTTGAAACGTGACATGAAGTCTCCGATCATGTGTCTCTACGGTCCTCCGGGAGTCGGAAAAACATCTCTCGGAAAATCGATTGCAAGAGCACTGGGACGCAAATATGTTCGCATGTCATTAGGTGGATTGCGTGATGAAGCTGAAATCCGTGGACACCGCAAGACATACATTGGTGCAATGCCGGGAAGGATTATTCAAAATATTAAGAAGGCAAAATCATCGAATCCGGTTTTTGTACTGGATGAAATTGACAAACTGGGTAATGATTTTCACGGTGATCCATCATCCGCATTGCTGGAAGTACTCGATCCGGAACAAAACAACACATTCTACGACAACTATGTGGAGACGGATTATGATCTGTCCAATGTGTTGTTCATTGCTACAGCAAATTCATTGAGCCGTGTTCAACCTGCTCTGTTGGATCGTCTGGAGATTATTGAAATCAATGGTTATACACTGGAAGAAAAAGTACAGATTGCGATCAAACATCTCATTCCAAAACAGCTTGAAGCGCACGGATTGAAAAAGGAACATGTAAAACTTTCTCCTAAAATGATTGAGTACCTGATTGAACGGTATACACGTGAATCAGGTGTGCGCGGACTGGAAAAGAAAATTGCCGCTATCATTCGTGGTCTTGCAAAAAATGTGGCTATGGAAGAGGAATACAATCCTGTCATCGCTGAAGCGGATATCACCCGCATTCTTGGTGCACCGATTTTCCAGCAGGATAAATACCAGGGGAATGATGTTGCCGGTGTCGTAACCGGACTGGCATGGACTTCTGTAGGCGGAGACATTTTGTTTGTGGAAGTCAGCCTGAGCAAAGGAAAAGGACGACTGACCATCACCGGAAACTTAGGTGAGGTGATGAAAGAATCCGCGACTATCGCGATGGCTTACCTGAAATCACATTCCGACCAATTGTCTCTGGACCCACGAATTTTTGATCAGTGGGATGTACACATTCACGTTCCGGAAGGTGCTACACCAAAAGATGGTCCTTCAGCCGGTGTTACGATGTTGACTGCTCTTGCATCCGCGTTTACTCAACGTAAAGTCAAAAATCAAATGGCCATGACCGGAGAGATCACCTTGCGGGGAAGAGTTCTTCCTGTAGGTGGTATCAAAGAAAAAATTCTGGCAGCGAAAAGAGCTGGAATCAAGGATATCATCTTATCCGCAGACAATAAAAAGGATATCGAAGAAATCCGTAAAGACTACATCAAAGATTTAAGATTTCACTATGTTTCTGAAATGATTGAGGTCATTCAACTCGCTCTCCTCAAGGAGAAAGTTAAAAATGCCATCGATGTGAAATTTGTTTCTGAAAAAGAGAAAAGAGATTTACTCTGAAATTGGAAATAAAAAAATCCCGGTAAAATAATTTACCGGGATTTTTTTTGAAAAGAATTTTCAATCCTGTGATTTTACAAATCTTCTTACTGAACGTTGGTTGTTAATATACATTTCAACAAAGTAAATTCCATTTGCCAGTTTTAATTCTGAAAGCGGAAGATTGAATTCATAATGGCCTTCGCTTTGTGTACCGAAGCTTTCGGAATAAATTTGATTTCCTGTAAGTCCAAAAATCTTGTATTCAACTGTTGAAGAATTGTCCAAATCATAAGCGATAGATGCTTGCTGAAGAACCGGGTTTGGATAAATGCTCCAGTTTTTTTCGATGTTAGATTCTGAATTTACAATTCCATTTCTGAATCCTGTTGTCCAGCAACCATGAATCGGACTGTTTGAAGCTGCCGCTCCTGAGTGAGTTAATCCATACATGTCCTCAATAGTGCGGAGTACATTGAAGTGATTGATTCCTGTTGCATATTGTCCCTGTACTACCATTTGACCTGAAAAAATTGTTGGGATATGATTGCTGTGAAGGTTATCGTCTTCGTCAAATGTCAAAATAAAGAGGCTGTTATGAGTCCTTGCCCATTGAACATACGGCATCATATACGTATTGAACCAGTTATCACCTGCTGAGATCGCAGTATTTCCGGTTCCGTCATGCATACCGTTTGTGAGATTAGGAACTACATAACTTACCGTTGGCAGGTTAGCATAATTACCGGGAAATGCTGTGAAGGGTTGGTTCGTAGCAGTACTTAATTGATTTGTTCCGTTGCCCATCCAATTTGCGACAGGATTGTGCCGGCGGACATATTCGCCACTAGCTTCTCCATCATATCCAACGCTTGGCAATCCTTCAGAGTATGTGACAAATGTTCGTCCTGCATTTTGAAGGGCAGCACCCAGATTCATACTTGTAAAATGTGAACCGGGCTTTGTATTGTCAGTGACGCCCTGATTTGAACCGGAAAAGAATAACAGATAATTAGGCTGGCTTGGATGCGTCAGTCCGTAAGACTCTGTAAAGTTTGCGCTCATCACATCATTTGCCAATGCATTGATGTGTGGTGCCGCGCTATTGCCAATGATTTGTTCATAGGCATGGTTTTCAAGAATACAGATAACTATATGATCAGGAACAGGCAATGCTGAACCACTGATTGCAGTGGTTGTAAAGTTGCTTAATGTGGAGTAAGCACTACTTGCTGAACCACAAATACTCTGCACCTGGAATTCGTATTCAGTATTTGCATTCAAACCTGAAAGTGTTTTACTTGCTGTTGTTGAAGTTGTACTTGTCCAGGAGGAACTACCGGTTGTCCTGTATTGAATGGAATAACTGCCGGCTCCGCTTACAGCGACCCAGCTGAGAGTAGCTCCTGATGCATTCAGACCACTCACATTCAAACCAGAAGGGATTCCGCAGGATGCGCCTGAAGCGGTTGTGAAAATTCCGGGTGAAGAATAGACGCTTGTTCCGCCGTTGCAAACTGTTTGCACCTGAAATTCATAAAGCGTTGTTGCAGATAATCCAGTAAGATTGTGTGAATTTGTAGTTGCATTTGTTGTTGTCCAGGAACCGCCGGAGTTACGGATACGATACTGAACATTGTAGCTTGTCGCACCAGTTACCGCGGCCCAGCCGACAGTGCAGGAACCTGCAGTGATATTGGTGGAAGAAAAATAATTGACATCAACAACTGTACAAGGATTGGCAATTGTAGTGAAAATGCCAGGGCTGGAATATGCGCTGGAACCTGTATTGCAATTCGTGCTAACCTGGAATTCATAAAGTGTAAGAGGAGTAAGTGAGGTGAGTGTGGTTGAATTCGTTGCTGTTGTTACGGAACTCCAGCTTGCGCCACTGTTTCGGATTCGGTATTGAACAGAATAATTTACAGCACCAGATACTGCTACCCAACTTACAGTACAGGAGGATGCAGAAATATTTGTTGAAGAAAACAAATTGACATCCGGAACGGAACAGGAAATTGCCTGAGTCGAACAAACATGCTTAGCAGAATACATACCAACTCCGTAACTACAATTTGATTTTACACGGAATTCATATACAGCACCGCTAATCAATGCTGAAAAAGTTTTGCTTGTATTGTTGGCAGAAATTGAAGTCCAGGATACTTGTCCGGATTTTCTATACTGGACAGTATAATTGACAGCACCAGGAACAGCTGACCAGTTTAATATTACTGAAGTGGCAGTAATGTTATTAGTCGATAAACCTGATGGTGTACCGCAAGCCATTTCAAATGCACTTAAGTGTGAAGATTTAATTGTTGTTTGTGAGTGTGAACCATGTACATTCACCAATAAATAAATCACAAGCATAAATAATACACGAGGGTAGGTGGTCTTATTTACCATATTAAGTTTATTAGTAAGTTGAATTTTTCTGTTGATGCGGGAAAATCATGCAGAAGCAATTCGATTTCCCATTTCCCGGAATGCTTGCAAGCCTTGCTGTATAAGCCTTTCAGGGGTTGTGTTTCGGTTGCAAAAAATCAAAAAGATTCTGGATAGAAACTGTGGAAGGGCTTGGTTTACAATGCAAAGGATGCCAAAAATCAACGTAATTTGGGGCACATAATGTCGAAAGCCTTAATTTACGGGGTTTTCAGCCATTTTTAATTATCAACAAAAAGAGAAATTTTGTTAAAAAGTCTGGAAAAATGAGAAAAGTTCTGATTGCGGGCGCCAGCGGATTGGTTGGTGCTGAAGTGTTAAGAGAATTACAGACCATCCCTACCATCGAAAAAATCGTTGTGCTGGTAAGGAAACCCATTGAAAATACTAACCCTCTTGTTCATCAGATGCAGGTAGATTTTGATAATCTTGCGGGCTCTTCTGTTTGCTTTAAGGATATTGATACGGTATTCTGTTGTTTGGGTACCACGATTAAAATTGCGAAAACAAAAGATGCTTTTCGTAAGGTTGATTATGAATATCCAATGGCAATTGCATTGTTGTCGGTGCAACAGAATGTGAAAAATTTTCTTTGTATCACTGCAATGGGAGCTGACCCTTCGTCATCTGTTTTTTATAGTCGTGTGAAAGGTGAATTGGAAAGAGATATTTCAAAATGTCAGATTCCTTCGATCAGTTTTTTCAGACCTTCCTTGCTTATAGGTGAAAGGAAAGAAAGTCGTCCCGCTGAGAAAGCAGGAATACTTTTTGCAAAAGCACTGTCATTTTTATTTATCGGTCCGCTGAAGAACTACAAAGGGATTACGGTTCAAAAGGTCGCGAAAGCGATGGTGGAGAGAGGAAAACATCCTGTTCCCGGAGTGCAATTTGTTCTGTCAGGAGAAATGCAATAACTATCTGATTAGTGAAATAAAAAAAGGACGATAATCTATCGTCCTTTTTTGCTATTTCTAAAAGAAATTTAATTCCAGTGAATCCTGAATTATCCATTCATGGATACAAGGAATTCTTCATTGGATTTAGTGCCACGCATTTGCGCAAGGAGGAATTCCATTGCTTCAAGTGGATTCATATCTGCAAGGTGATTACGCAGGATCCACATTCTCTGAAGCATTTCCTTATCCAGCAACATATCTTCACGACGGGTACTTGATGCAACAAGATCGATAGCTGGGAAGATACGTTTGTTGGCCAGTTTACGGTCGAGTTGCAATTCCATGTTACCGGTACCTTTGAATTCTTCAAAGATTACTTCGTCCATTCTTGATCCTGTATCAATAAGGGCCGTAGCGATGATCGTAAGGCTTCCACCATTTTCGATTTTTCTTGCTGAACCAAAGAAACGTTTTGGTTTGTGAAGAGCGTTTGCTTCCACACCACCACTTAATACTTTACCACTTGATGGCGCTACCGTATTGTGTGCTCTTGCCAAACGGGTGATGCTATCCAGCAGGATCACCACATCGTGTCCGCACTCAACCAGCCGCTTTGCTTTTTGCAGCGCAATGGTTGAAACCTTTACGTGTTTTTCTGCGGGCTCATCAAAAGTAG
>CAYMMN010000240.1:0-5462 GCA_964391495.1 uncultured Flavobacteriales bacterium
TATGCAAGTGCTGTAAAAACCACCGTGACGCTTATCCTGAAGATCATTGCGGCTATTGTTTTTGTTTCATGAATTCCACCTTTGTAAACCCAAATCATCAATCCAAGAAATGCAACCAGCAAAACTACAGAAGCTATACTTAAAATTGAACTCGTCCAGGCTTTGGACTTAACAAATCCATACGCAGCAAAAAGATACATAAAGCTGGCAATAAAATTCGCCCAGACAATGAAGAGTACATAATTTCCTTCTTTGGCCCTGATACCGAATAAATCAAAAATCACTGAACTGCTGAGAAACAAAGTAAGCAATCCAAAAGCAGCAAGGATGACGGCAAACAAATAGAGAAATATTTTCTTCATTTCGATTTGGTTCTGATTAAAGAAAGCACTGACTGAATCATAGTATCTCCGCTTTTCTTAATGTCAAAGCTGAAATTGGCAACCCGCCATTTGTACATTTGTAAACGGAATGCACCCATTGCAATGTGTACCAATTCAGCGGTAGATATATTTTTTATAAAGACTCCCTTTTTTTGTCCTTCCGCTAGTACAGCATGCACATGTCTTACCTTCACCTCCATTATTTTGAGGATGGTTTCATTAATTGCCTGACTTGCTTCCATCAATCCATCTGAAAACACAGCAACAACAAAGTGAGGGTTCTTTTTGAAAAACGAAAATTGATTGCGAAACAATTCCATAAACTTTTCTTCCACCGACAATTCAGTTGCAAGAGTTTTCGTTAAACGGGCATCCATTGTTTGCGCAAGGTAATTCAGCATTGCAATGATAATTTCCTCTTTACTTTTAAAATGTCTGTAAATTGCACTTTCAGAAAATTTCATTTCCGCAGCTAGATTTTTTATTGTCAAACCACTCACACCGGAAGAAGTTAGAATTCTCCCCGCTGCTTCAATTATTTCCAGTTGTCTTTCTGATAGATCCATCTTTATGTATCTGTCAAATTAAGAATGAATCTGCTGCATTTGTATAAAACTAAATCCAAGCCAGATAACTGAAGCTGTCATTGCCAAAGCTCCAACCAGCACCAGCACAGGAGGCAAGCCAAAATATACTTCTGACAAAATGCCCAGCGGCATCAGTAAACCTGTAAGTGCCAACCATGAAATTATTTTAACATGCTTCAGCTTATCCCTGAAATGCAAAAGCAGGTATCCTATCAGTATATTCAAAAATGCAAACAAGTTCCCGTGAACATGAGCCAGTCTGCTTTCAAAATGCTTTCCGATACTGTACGAATCCACCCATTCCGCTTTTCCAGGCGCAAAGTCCCTGAGGTAAATCAATAGAAATCCATAGAACATAAAAAAGCCCATGACCAGAAAACCGATTGCGATGTTGTTCTTCCCGTATGTTTTTTCCATGCTGACAATGTTAGTGAGTATTCACTTACAAAGATAAGTGTATTCAACCCGGATTTGCAAGCCTTTCGGAACTATCTTTCACATAACTGATGCAAATCATGTATTGCGATAAATAAAAACACGTTTGATGCCTGGAGTTTAAATTCCACTTGTTCCTGTTTTTTCAAATAAATTCCAAATTATTAAACCTGTGACTTCCGAATTACCCAATAATTCATGTTATTTGATGAATAAATACATTTTCCAATTATGCCCCTGTCCTGGAACGAAATCCGCTCGCGTGCTATTAAATTTTCAAAAGAGTGGGAACATACTTCTTCGGAAGATGCCGAAGCAAAATCCTTTCTTGATGGCTTTTTTGACGTCTTTGGGATCTCGCGCCGCCGTGTAGCTACATTCGAACAAAAGGTCCGTAAATTAGACAATGCCGATGGCTTTATCGATATGCTCTGGAAAGGCCAGATTCTCGTGGAAATGAAAAGCAGGGGAAAGAACCTCGATAAAGCATACAAACAAGCCACCGACTACTTCCCGGGACTTAAAGAAGAAGAACTTCCACGGTGTATCCTCATCTGTGACTTTGAGAAATTCCGACTTTTTGACCTTGATGAAAATACACAGGTTGAATTCAGCCTCAAAGAACTTCACAAACACATACGGCATTTTGGTTTTCTGATTGGAATGCAGCTAAAAACCTTCGCCGAACAGGATCCGGTGAATATCAAGGCTGCTGAGAAAATGGGGAAACTCCACGATCAGTTGGAAGCGATTGGTTACAGCGGACATGCTCTGGAACTCTACCTCGTTCGCCTGGTCTTTTGTCTCTTTGCCGACGATACCGGAATTTTTGAAAAAGAAATTTTCCATGAATATATAAAAAACCGGACCAATGAAGATGGAAGCAACCTGGCCTCTTCCCTCTCCGAACTCTTTTATATTCTGAATACAGCGGAAGACAAGCGGCTCAAAAATCTCGACGAAGATCTTGCACATTTCCCCTATGTAAACGGGAAACTCTTCGCGGAAACCCTTCCTCCTGCTGCTTTCGACAGCGGTATGCGGAAAGCATTGCTCGAATGTTGCGCTTTAAACTGGAGCCAGATCTCTCCTGCTATCTTCGGTTCACTTTTTCAAAGTGTAATGAACCCGCAGGAACGCAGAAATCTTGGCGCTCATTACACGAGTGAAAAAAATATCCTGAAAGTTATCAAGCCATTATTTCTTGACGATTTGCAGGAACGTTTTGAAAAATATAAAAACAACCGCAAAGAACTGGTAAAACTCCACGAAGAAATTTCCCTCCTGCGCTTTCTTGATCCCGCTTGTGGTTGCGGTAACTTCCTGATTGTTGCCTACCGTGAGCTGCGCTTACTGGAACTCAATATTATTACCCAGCTGTTCCCCAAAGGACAAGCTGTTCTCAAGCACGACCTCGATGTATTTGTAAAAGTAAATGTGGATCGCTTTTACGGCATCGAATACGAAGAATTCCCCGCTCAGATTGCACAAGTCGCCATGTGGCTCATCGACCATCAGATGAACACCCTTGTAAGCGAAACTTTTGGAGAAAATTACATTCGATTGCCTCTACAAAAAAGTGCAACCATCGCTCATGGCAATGCTCTTCGTATCGACTGGCAAAGCCTCATCGATCCATTGCCCTGGGAGAAAAAAGAACAGAAATTTGATTTTATTTTGGGGAACCCGCCGTTTGTGGGTCATCATTACCAGAATAAATCACAAAAAGATGATATAGCATTAGTTTTTAACGGAGTCGCAAGCAGTGGAGTTCTTGACTATGTAACCTGCTGGTTTATAAAGGCATCGCAGTATTTAAAAATAAACAATATACCTGGCTCAAAATTCACCAAATGTGCATTTGTCTCAACGAATTCAATTTCTCAAGGTGAACAGGTGGGCTTATTATGGAATGAACTAATAAATAATTATAAAATTAAAATACATTTTGCACACAGAACTTTTCAATGGAATAATGAAGCTAAAGGAATGGCAGCTGTTCATTGTGTGATTGTAGGTTTCTCAAACTTTGATATAAACAATAAACTTTTATTTGAATATGATAATGCAAAAGCCGAACCTCATCAATCTATTGTAAATAATATCAATCCAGCCTTAGTGCATGCTAAAGATATTCTAATAAGAAATCGAAATGAACCAATATCATCAGTACCAAAAATGGTTTGGGGGAATAAACCAACTGATGGGGGGCATTTCATAATGTCGGAAAATGAGAAAAAAGAATTAATTGAATCCGAACCCATAGCCGCCAAATGGATTAAGAGATATGTAGGAGGTGAAGATTTAATTCAATCCAAAAAACGCTATTGTTTATGGTTGCAAAATATCACACCTCAGGAATTGAAGGCACTTCCTTTGGTATATAAGCGTGTTGAAGAAGTGAGAAAAATGCGAATGGCAAGTAAAGCTCAAGCAACAAGAAATAAAGCTAATACTCCAACCCTTTTTTCACAAATATCTCAACCTAAATCAAATTTCCTGGCAGTACCAGAAGTATCTTCTGAAAGGAGAAAATATATTCCTATTGGGTTCCTACCACCAACATATATTGCAAGTAATACTATTCAAATAGTAGCTGACGCAAGTGTGTATCATTTCGGAATACTCACTTCTTTGATGCACATGGCTTGGGTTAAATATACATGTGGAAGATTAAAAAGCGATTATCGATACTCAAATAGCATCGTCTACAACAACTTCCCCTGGCCAGAATCTCCCACCGATAAGCAGAAGCAAACTGTAGAAGAAAAAGCCCAGCAGGTATTGGATGTAAGGAAGCAATTTCCCGGCAGCAGTCTGGCAGATCTTTACGATCCGCTCACGATGCCACCAGCGCTTGTCAAAGCACATAATGAGTTGGACAAAGCTGTGGATCAATGTTACAGGTCGCAACCCTTTGCAAGTGAAACGAAGCGGATTGAGTACCTCTTTGAGTTATATGATAAGTATACGAGTGGGTTGTTTGGCGGGGAAAAGGGGAAGAAGAGAAAATAGTATGAGTTATGAATTATGAATTGAGAGTTATGAATAATATATTGCGTTGATATTTTACATTTTTAGTTACTATGAAACCCATGGCGACACCATTAATGATTTTGGGTATGGCTTTGTTTTTTTTCGGACTTTTTCTTTTTTACAAAAAAGAGAATGCACAGATTAGATCTAAACCTCTTACAACTTCAGTTAAAGCCGGACCAATTCAACTGTCACCTGAAAAGCCGGTGCAGACAGACCCGGAAACAGATGCAAAAGAAAAGGGCAATGCCTTCGAGAAATACATTGTTCAGAAATTTGATCAAAACTATTTCCAGCTTCTGGAATGGCAGGGTGATAAAATCGTGAATGGAATTTATCCAAAGAGTACCATGCACCCGGATTTATTGGTTCGTTTGAAGGGCAAGGAAGAAGCGACTTTTGCGGTGGAATGCAAATGGAGACAAAACTATTTTAAAGGTGGAATTGAATTTGCTTCTGATGAACAGGTGAAGCGTTACAAAACCTTCATGTTGGAAAAGAAAATTCCGGTTTTTATTGTTGTTGGTCTAGGCGGTAAAGCAGAAGCTCCGGAAAAGGTATTTGTGATTCCACTTGAAAGGCTGAGTAGCGGCCAAATTCCTGCTTCAGACCTTCCTGAATACTTACAAAGGGATTTGCAGAACGGATTTTTCTATAACCGTGAAAAAATGAAATTGTCATTGACACATAAGTAAATTTTCTGAGTCAAATCTTTCCTTGAAATCATCTGTTTTTTATTAAAATACGTATATATTATCCAGCATAAATTAGATTGCTTTGCAATCAATTAAAATGTTTGTCACATAATCTATTTTCATTATTTTTACTCTTCGATTTTGTGAATTACTCAGAATCTCATGAAACTAAAAAACAATACAGAAGAAAATTGGGGAGGCAAATGGACTGAAGTCAAGCTCAACTCATTCATTGAATATGTGAGAGCTTACCTTACAATTTTGAATAAATTTCCACATTATAAGAGCATTTATTTTGATGGCTTTGCAGGACTTGGAGAAAAGAT
>CAYMMN010000241.1:0-5436 GCA_964391495.1 uncultured Flavobacteriales bacterium
AATTGATTTGATATCAGGAATTGCTACACCTGTTTTTGCTTTTTTTATAACTGATATCTATGGTTTGTTGACACTGGAGCAAAGTCAGGATCATCAATTCACCTATGTTTGGTCGAATTACTATTTTCTAAAAATGAATCAATCACTCCAGTTATTGTATTCCAGATACATCGAAGGGGAATCCTATCCGGGGGATAATGCTTCGCGCATTTTGTTTGATTCAAGCGGTAATCCAATATTAAGCATCAGTTATATAAACAATACCGTCGCCAACCACGATCTGCTGATACTTCGGTTGGATCACTCAAATGGACATACGATAGACTCACTAACGTACAACGACGCCAGAAATACTTCAGACCATGTAATGAATCAGTATCTCGATGTTCACGGCAATCTGAATGTTGTTTTTGCGAATGATTACGACAACTTTGTGATCTTACGAGAAGAAGCTCAATTGGGTGTTTTGCAAATCAGTATTCCTTTTGTCTCATTCACCGGTGAAGTGGTCTCTTCAGATGAGAATTTTGCAAGCCCTAATCCTTGTTTCAACACACTTAATGTATCAGAGAAACTAACTGCTGAATCAACATATCAGATCATTGATCTTTGTGGGAAAATTGTACAAACCGGTCAATTGGAAAATGGAGAAATTGATGTCAGGCAACTACAAAAAGGAACTTATCTGTTGCGAACCTTTGGAAAAAAAGAACATCGGCGAAGTCAGCTGTTTTTAAAGCTGTCCAATGAATAATAAGCAATGAAACTATTTTAACTTACTTCAATTTGAATTTTTGAATCAATGATCCTTCCGTTTTCACACTTAATAATACGGGCAGGGAATTTGTCGATCATGGAATAATTGTGAGTAGCCATTAACACCGCGCGACCGGTGTTTCGAATATCAAATAACAATCGCATGATTCCTTCTGAGGTTTCAGGATCGAGGTTTCCGGTGGGTTCATCCGCCAGAATAATTTCCGGATCATTCAGTAATGCACGTGCAATCACTACACGTTGTTGTTCACCTCCGCTCAATTCATGCGGCATTTTGAATCCTTTTGTATCCAGCCCCACTTTTTTCAAAACTTCATTGATACGCTCTTCGATTTTGACTTTGTCTTTCCATCCGGTTGCCTGCAGCACGAAAAGCAAATTCGCATGAACAGATCGGTCATTGAGTAATTGAAAATCCTGAAAAACAATTCCAAGTTTCCGGCGCAAAAATGGAATTTGATTTTCCTTTATATGGTTCAGATGAAATCCTGCAACTGTCGCGTCTCCTTGCTCAAGCTCCAGATCTCCATAGATCATTTTTAAAAGACTGCTTTTCCCTGTACCCGTTTTACCAATCAGATATGCAAACTCTCCTTTTTCAATATCCATGCTGACATTGGATAATACCAGATGCTTCGCCTGGAAGATGTTCACATTGCGTAAAGAAATACTCATTTCGGTCGCTGTCATTTTTTAACGGATGGTTTGTAAAAAGAGAATTTTCGATACAGGAATAGAAGAGAACTATAGTTCCAGTTTTTGAATTTTTCCATAAGGCATCTCATTGATAAGACGGATAATTTCGCCTTCCTTGTCACCAAGCCCGGCTTTCGTTAGTGCCTTTTCAGGACGGTCAACCCTGAAATAGGCAAGCAGTGTGAAATTGTCGTCACGCAATTGCACATAATCCGGGATTTTTGCGGTGCCTTTGATTTTCAGAATGTACATGATGCAAAAGTAACAAAAGAAAAAGCTGTTTGTTTTTGGCAAACAGGCAATCATGAACAATAAAGATTGGAAATCTTTCCGTTTACCTGAGCTTGATAGGGAAGGTAGTGTTGTTAACGGTCAGAGTGGCATTATCATCGCAAGTACCATCGCCATAATCGAAAACTCTGGTTGGTTTACCCGTAGGTGTCAGTTCAAAAATGCCTTCCTTGATATAGGCACAGTCCAGTGCGACCCAGAGTCTTTTGGTGATGTTTACTGTGAATGCAGTTCCTTCAAAATTGGTTCCATCGGCGCTGCCGCGAATGTAATATTGATCATCCAGCCATCCATTCATACCGGTTGTTGATTCTCCAGCAATCCACTCCCTTTCTCGTTGTGAATTCCAGGTCAGAATTTGTCCGTTTCGATTTT
Source organism: uncultured Flavobacteriales bacterium (assembly GCA_964391495.1). Lineage (GTDB taxonomy): Bacteria > Bacteroidota > Bacteroidia > AKYH767-A > 2013-40CM-41-45 > JADKJP01. The sequence goes on from CAYMMN010000241.1 coordinate 2,140, forward strand.
CCAACTGACCATTCACCTGGATCGTGTACCAGAGGTGATTATCGGAGTTGTGGCCTTTGTTCGTCACAGTCTTTTGTCCGGTCACTTTAAACATATTCGTGGAATCCCGGCCTACATAGTAATTGTTAAAAGTAGTGGTGATGACCGTTCCTGAATCGCGGTATGCGCCGGAATATTCAATGTGTATCGTCCCCCTTCTGTATCGGAAATCACGACATAGACAATTAGCCGACCCAAAATCCACCTCAATACTTCCTCCGGTACCTACACTATCTGGTGTAATTGTGACGGTGGCACAAACACTCAATAAAGAATTGTCGTCAAGAATGCGGTATGTAGTTAAACCACTTCCACCATTTTCAACAGCCTGGTTGGCTATATTGTTCACATCATTGAAGGTATTTTCTGCAAGTGAATTGTCCTGTGATGTCTGAGTATCAAATTCCAGTTCAGTGTTTTTTTCTTTTTTACATGCCATTAATGCTAATAACAAGCACAGTGCATTAACGGAAAGGTGAAAAATCCATTGCTTTTTCATTCGTGTGTTTTTGGGTTAAATCCGGAAATCCTGAGATACTTTGAGTAATACAGAAAATTTATACTGGGAATCAAACAGATAGGTTACTCATGTTTAAAACTATGTTGGTAACTACACTGCCTGTAAAAGGTCTTAAGCAGTGGTTTCCAATAATTTTGCTCACATCCCGTTTCAATTTCAAATTCCCTGTACATTACTATGTCAACACGACTTTTTTGGGTCTTCCTTTTATTTTCCATTCGTGCCTTTTCCCAACAAACAGCCATCTACACCGACCCTGAGCGTGGATATCAGTTGGGAATGGAATTGTTCAGCAAACAGAAATATGTTGTTGCGCAGAAGGAATTTCAAAAAGTTCTGGAAAGCACAGCGCCTGTTTCGCTGGAAGTAAAAGGAAATGCTGCCTTCTTTGCTGCACGTTGCGCCGCGGAGTTGTTTCATCCGGATGCGGAGTACCTCATGTTTCATTTCATGACGGACTATCCGGAAAACCCACATTATGACGAAGGGATATACCATTTGGGTATTCTGTACTTCAAACAAAAGAAATACAAAAAAGCTGTCGAATATCTTGAAAAGCTCGATCGCAATGAGCTAAGCCAGGAAAGAAGAGACGAGGTGAATTTTAAACTCGGCTACTCTTATTATATGACCAATGATTACGACAAAGCGAGTAAATCATTTTTCGAAGTAAAAGACGGTACCAGTAAATATGCTACGGCTGCGCAGTACTATTATGCTCACATGGCTTATGTGAATGAGAATTATGAGACAGCATTGAAGTCGTTTTTGAAACTGAAGGATTCGGAAGCTTTCGCTCCTGTAGTTCCATATTATATCACTCAGATTTACTACAAACAAGGTAAATATGATGAACTCCTCAAGTTCGCTCCTTCGGTTTTGGATTCTGTGGGACCTAAGAACGGTATGGAGATCGGAAGAATGGTGGCGGAATCGTATTACCGAAAAGGTAATTTCAAAGAAGCACTTCCTTACCTGATCGACTATGAAAGAAACTCGCCAAACGTTGGCCGTAACGATTATTACCAGCTTGCGTTTTGCTATTACAAAACCGGTGAGTATGAAAAGGCGATTCCTTATTTTCAAAAGACCTGTTCAAAGGATGACGAGCTTTCTCAAAATGCATACTACCATCTTGCCGATTGTTACCTGAAGACGAACGCTAAGAGAAGTGCTCGGACATCGTTTCAATCTGCTGCCAAAAGCTCTTTCGATACCGAAATCCAGGAAGAGGCGCAATTTAATTTTGCAAAATTATCCTATGAGTTAAGCTATCAGAGTGTTGCCATCGAAGCTTTCAGGAGTTTTACAACTACTTTCCCTAAGAGTGCGCACCTCGATGAAGCGAATGAAATGTTGGTTGGTATTTATACCAATACGCGCAATTACAAGGATGCTCTCACTTCCATTGAAGCTATCAAAAATAAAACTCAGCCTATTCGTGCCGCTTATCAAAAAGTTGCTTACTACCGTGGTATAGAGTTTTTCATGGATAACAATCAAAAAGAAGCGATAAAATTATTTAAAACTTCGATTTCCTATCCTGTTGATCAGGGATTGGTAGCCAAAGCGCTCTATTGGTCGGGAGAATCATATTATAAACTGAATGATTTTGACAATGCAGCGAAGTCTTACAGTGATTACATTTTGACTCCTGCAGCAGTTACACAGGATGAATACAATCTTGCCAATTACAATATAGGTTACTGCAAATTCAAATCGGAGGATTATGCTTCCGCGCAAACTGCTTTTCGAAAATATGTTAAGGAAAAGTCGCAAATCGATAATGCACGTTATACAGATGCATTGCTTCGTATCGCTGACTGCTTTTTCATGCTCAAAGATCAGGCTAATGCGATCGAGTTTTACAACCAGGCTATCGGAGCAAATGCAAAGGCTAGCGATTATGGTATTTATCAAAAAGGAGTAATTCTGGGCATCCAGGGAAGAATGGCGGAGAAGGTCACTACACTGCAAAAACTGTTTGACAAATACCCTAAATCTGTTTACTACGATGATGCTTTGTTCGAAGCCGCACAGGCAAGTATGATTATCGGAGACAATGAGCAGGCCTTGAAATATTACCAGGAGATCATGACTAATTACCCTTCCGGCAGCTATATGAAGAAGGCTGAACTAGGGGAAGCATTGGTGTATTACAACAACAAGGAGGATGATAAAGCGATGGCGGCCTATAAAAAGGTTGTACAGAAATATCCGAATACTACAGAATCACATGAGGCTCTTGAGCAAATCAGGAAAATCTCTGTGAGTCAGAATAAAGTGGATGATTATCTCGCCTACGCGAAGAATGTACCCAATGCAGATGTGTCAAAAGCTGCTCAGGATTCATTGATGTATGAAGCTGCAGAGTTGCGTTATACACAAGGTAATTGTGATGAGGCGGTGAAAGATTTCGAAGCGTATCTCCGTCGTTTTCCGGATGCTATTTTTCTTGTAAACGCTTCTTACTACAAATCGGATTGTCTTTATCGTTCAAAACAGTATGAGAAAGCACTGGAAGGTTATGAAGTTGTAAATGGTCAGCCCAAAAGTCAATTCACCGAGAAATCATTGCTCAGTGCCGGACAAATCAATTATCGTCTGAAAAATTACGACCGGGCATTGGCGAATTTTGAAAAGCTGGAAGCCAGTGCGGAGGTGAAGGACAATATCATGGCGGCACAAGCCGGTGAGTTGCGTTGCAGTTACAAACTGAATGATTACGACAAGGCAAT
>CAYMMN010000242.1:0-5434 GCA_964391495.1 uncultured Flavobacteriales bacterium
CATATGCATTTTCATCCTTCTTTTTCACAAGATCAAGTCCGAGGAAAAGCGCGTCAATCACTGTATTGCCGACATTATAAACATGCTCTGTAATGTTTTCCCGTCTGAGGTTTTCTACCGATTGTTGTGTAGGTGGAAAATGATAATCGGCAAGATGTCCGGCGAGAATGCGATTGATTTCTTCAGGGAAAGGAGAGTATTTATTTCCACTTCGAAGTCCTGCTTCGATGTGAGCTACTTTGACTTTTTTGTAATACGCCGCGAGTGCACCAACAAAGGAAGTTGTGGTATCACCCTGAACAAAAACAATCTCCGGTTCAAAATCTGTAAGTACCTGTTCAAGCGCTTTCAGACCATTCGCCGTTACATCGAAAAGAGTCTGGTTAGGCTTCATGATGTTCAAATCGTAATCCGGTACGATATCAAAAAATTCCAATACCTGATCCAGCATCTGACGATGTTGTGCTGTCACACAAACTTTTACCTCCGCGTTTTTTCTGTTTTTAAATTCCCGCACCAGAGGAGCCAGTTTTATGGCTTCCGGTCGGGTTCCAAAAACAAAAAGTAACTTAAGGGAATTGCTCTGCATTCTTAAATTTTATGTTTCCGACAAACGGGAAAAATCCTTCGATCAGGACAAAGTCCTCAATTTTCCCCGGCCTCAAATCGCTGATGAAATGAGGGGTTTATCACAAGATGTTGTACAGTTTATAAGAAAAGGGGTTGCGATTTCAGGCGATTTGCCTCATTTTTTTGAATTTCAGCAACAGGTAAGGTAACTGAGTGAATAACAAAGCATTAGCCAACATCAGGTAAAAAACCAGAGAAGGATCCTGTTTTCGAAAAACGTATGCGGCGGCTATGAAAAGCAAATTCACGGAATACAATGTCAAAGTGACCAATGAGGGCTTCAATCCCAATTGAAGCAATTTATGGTGAATGTGGTTTCGATCGGGAGAAAAAGGTGATCGTTTATGGATGATACGAATGGTGAAAACACGTAAGGTATCGACCACCGGAATGATGAGAATGGCAAGTACCATTACAGGAGCGGATCGTGAATCAAACAACTCCGGAAGTTGAACGCTTCGGCTCACTTCTACAAAACGCAAGGAGAGAATCGCGAGGATAAATCCTAGTGTCATGGATCCGGTATCGCCCATGAAAATTTTCGCAGGATGAAAATTAAAAAAGAGAAAACCGAGCAATGCGCCACATAAGGAAAACGCAAGAACGGACATCAGGAGATCATTGTATTGATAAAACAACACACCAAATACTGCTGATGCGATGAATCCCAACCCTCCGGCCAGACCATCCACTCCATCGATCAGGTTGTAGGCATTGATGATGAACAGAATTACCAAAACAGAAACAAATACCAGCACCCACACGGGCAAAGCATGCAATCCAAATAAGCCGTGCATACCGAGCAAACGTATGTTGCAAAAAAGTACTACGAGTAAAGCGGCGACAGCCTGACCAAAAATTTTCGCCGATGGTCGCAAGGGCATGATATCATCCCGTAGACCAAGGAAAAAGAGAATGATCAGCGAAGCTACAATAAACAGATGTTGCTGCTCGAAGTAACCTGCTGCCCAGAATGTGAAGGAAAATATCGTAGCCGCGAAAATTGCCAGTCCACCTAGCAATGGAATATTGCTTGGATGCAATTTTCGTTCGTCCGGCTCGTCATAGAGTTCCACCTTTTTCGCGACCCTGATAAGAGACGGAATCGAAGCCAGGGAAATCATGAATGCCGTGAAGGCGGAAAGGAAAAGTGGGTTCATCATCTTTTAGATGCTACAAATGTACGAATAAGCAAGGCTTTTTTGCTTACTCTTTTGTTTCAGGATATGAACACATTTAATACACTTTTGAGTATTCTGAATAGCACTGAAGTGACATTTCAAAGCCAACCCATTTAAGTGCGGGTATTTATAGGATTAAAACAATTATTTATCACAAAGAACGCAAAGGATGCACAGAGCAAAGAAGCATGTGTTCATAATTTCACTTTGTGCACATTGTGAAAATCTTTGCGTTCTTTGTGATACAGGATTGTTTCATTGATATCAAAAATAAAATCAAAACAAGTGTTTTTAAGATACAACTCTGCAATTTATTTTTGAGAACAAAGAAAAGAACATAACGGCTACAAGAAGACAAGAATTAGGTGCTGGCAAATTCGCTTTGTGCACATTGTGAAAATCTTTGCGTTCTTTGTGATACAGGATTGTTTCATTGATATCAAAAATAAAATCAAAACAAGTGTTTTTAAGATACAACTCTGCAATTTATTTTTGAGAACAAAGAAAAGAACATAACGGCTACAAGAAGACAAGAATTAGGTGCTGGCAAATTCGCTTTGTGCACATTGTGAAAATCTTTGCGTTCTTTGTGAAACAGGATTGTTTCATTGACATTAAAAACAAATTGACAGAAGTGTTCTGAGATTCAATTGAACAATTTATTTTTGAGAACAACAAAAGCTACAGCACCACTGAAGATTATTATGAATCGCTCAAAAACTTTTCCGTCTCTGTTGGTGATTTTTTTATTCTGCTTCTTTGCTTCACCCGAACTTTTTGCCTCAAAATCCAAAGACCTTCTTGCTAAAGGCTGGGACGAGCTTTTTAAAGACAATGACATTGACGCGCTTCGTTTGTTTGGAGAGGCATACGAAGAGGCGAAAATTGAACAAGACACTGAAAACATTGCCCTGGCTTTGCTAGATATGGGGATTTGTACATACAGTGTGAGTTACACGGATGGACTTGATTACGCACTCAGGGCCATGGAAGAATTTAAAAAATTCGAAAAAACCTTTCCTGCTAAGGCGCTGCAAGGAAGAAGCAAATGTCTGCAACTGATCAGTACGATTAATTTACGGCAAGGCAAATACAAGGAGTCTGTTGCAATGAGTAAAGAAGCGTTGCTTGGTTTTTCAGAAAATGAAGACACAACAACATATCTTGGAATTATCTACAATTCCCTCGGTATTGCTTATTCAAAACTGAATCTTCCCGATTCATCGGAATATTTTCATCGCAAGGCACTGGAAGAAAGAATCCAGACAAAAGATTTCAGGTACCTACCTGTTTCACTGATTAAGATCGCGGATATTGAAGCGGCAAAAGGCAACAAAAGTGAAAGTAAATCTCTTTACGATCGGGCATTTTTTCTTGCCGACAGCACCGGCAATCGTCAGGAGGAAGTGATGGCACTATTGGCAATCGGCAAATGGAAAATGAATTTCGAAAAGAATTTTAACGATGCGGAATCTGATTATCTGAAAGCCGAATCCATTGCGAAAGTATTGTCGGACCGTTCATTCTATCTCAATGCGATTGACCATTTGATTGAGCTGAAGAAAGTACAAGGAGATTTTTCGGGTGCACTAAAACTGAGTGAAGAAGAAGCTGCCATTCGCGACTCCATGAATTCCTGGGAGAAACAAAAGATTCAGAAAAGCCTGGAGATCCAGTTTGATGTAGCGGAAAAAGAACGTCAGTTGAAACTGATTCAGAATGAAAATGACATTTCCAGACTTACAAATTATCTTCTTTGGGCTACCATCGCTTTCCTCCTGCTCTTTGCCGGTGGTATTATTTATTTTATCCGCAAAAATCACAAACGCGATAAATTGCTCTTGCAGACCAAAGTAGAACTCGTCAAAGCACTTGAAGAACAAAAATTATTGCGGGAGCAATACATGCAAAATGAACTGGAATTCAAAGAAGCTCAGTTATCAGCGCTGACGGTTCAGATGTTGCAAAAAAACGAGCTCATGCAGGAACTTCGCGAAAAACTCGAAGCGGACCAAAGCATTTCGAAGGACAGTCCGCTTACCCGCCTGGTCAACAAAGGACAAAACCAGGAAAAAGAGTGGGCTGATTTCAATGTTCAGTTTGAGAGCATCAATAAGAACTTTTATGCCCGGATCCGTCAGGCTTATCCTGATATCAGTCCGAATGACCTGAAAATCTGTGCCCTGATCAAGCTCAATTTATCGATCAAAGAGATGGCCGGAATCCTGAATATTTCTCCGGACAGTGTCAAGACAGCTCGCTATCGTTTGCGCAAAAAACTTCAGCTCAATTCGGAGGACAATCTGACCGAATTTATCCTGAAACTATGATTTCATTCTAATTTCCCAATTTGTTTACCTGCTGTATACTGTTTTTTACGACCTTGTCTACCTCAAGTCTACCTGAAAAAATAGGTAATTGCCCCCGATGGATTTAGTTTTACAACTGTAATTCCAGACCAAACCAAATCCAAAAACCAAATCCTATGAAAAAGCTTCTACCCCTTCTTTTCTTCGCCTTGCTGTTTAGCAATAAGCAGGTTTCCGCCCAGATTCCGAATGGTAATTTTGAAACCCTGAATTATGATGGAACCTTAAGCAATTGGGGAAATGTGTATATCATGTCGGTAAGCATTGATTCACTTGGAAATACAATTATGGATTCGATTGTCTGGGATGGGCCCTACTATTCAAAGACAGCTGATGCCAACACAGGTAATTTCGCGATGGAAATGCGCAACGCTTACAATTACACAACAAATCATGGGATTGCAGGCAGTGTGAGTGCGGATACAGATTCCGTGTATACCGCCTGGGGTGCTCTGGAATTTGTCAGCATTCAGATTCAGCCAACTGATTTTAGTTTTTATTACAAATACAATTCAGTTGCCGATGATTCCGGAATCGCCAGACTCACAGTTTACGACTACATGATGAATCCGGTTGGAAATGCTGAAGTCATCTTTTCAGGAATTTCTTCTGTGTACACTTATACTTCTGTTCCGATCACATTTACATCCCCTGATCCTGTGGCGTATTATTCATTAAACTTCAGCACGAAGTTCAGTTTAGCCGATATGCCTACAGAACCTCATCTTGGAACATCATTGATTATTGACGATGTGCAATTGAGCAGCACTACCGGCATTGGATCAAACAATCTGATGGAAAATTCTTATTCCTTGTTTCCAAATCCATCAAAAGAAAATCTGAATATTTCTTCAAAGAATGCTGAAGAAATCAACTATTGCATATACAACATGCTCGGGAAGAAAATTCAGGAAGGAAAAATTCTTCCGGGAACTCAGTCCATTTCTACCGGGCAATTTTCAAATGGTGTTTATGCGATTGAATTTGTGAGCAGCAATCATTCCAATCGAATGAATTTTGTGGTGGCTCATTGATTTGCCTGTTGAGTTCCTTTGTTAAAGATCGATTTTTTTTCGCGCAAAGACGCAGAGGTGAACCGCAGAGATCGCAAAGATTTCCTTTTCCATTTTGAATCTGTGTCCTCGAAAGGGGGCGCAGATTTTTTTTAAAAATCAAAATAGTAATTCTCCAAAGAAGTTCTAAAGCCGAAGAATACCAAAAGTGACTGATCATTACTGCGGTCATTTTTCAGAG
>CAYMMN010000243.1:0-5391 GCA_964391495.1 uncultured Flavobacteriales bacterium
AGGATGTTTAGTATTATCGTTCTAAAAAATCTTTGCGCCCTTTGTCCCGATGGGACGAAGCAACTCTATCAGGCTGAAAATCAGCAGAAAACAAGTTAGATTGTTCGCCCTTCAATTGTGAATATCTGTGCTTTTCAGCCGGTAATGCGAGAGACAAATGGTTATTTTTGTACTCTGAAACAAGCATTCAGCTTTTTGCCTGGTGCCGGTTTTGATGTTGTAAAATCCTTATGAAACCTTCTATTCCCAAAGGAACCCGTGACTTTTCTCCTGCAGAAATGCTGAAACGGAATTTTATTTTTGATACGATTCGTTCCGTGTATCAGCGTTATGGTTACGAGCAGATTGAAACTCCTTCAATGGAGAACCTGAGTACTCTGGAAGGAAAATACGGGGAAGAAGGAGACAAATTATTATTTCGGATTCTCAACAGCGGTCCTTTCTGGGATAATCTATCAATTTCTAAGAGTATTTTGGATGATAATAATAAACAAATAGTCTTAACTCTTGGAGATAAGATTCCAATAGAACGATTTATTCGGCCATTGGATCTGCAGAAAAATATTACTGAAAAAGGTTTGCGTTATGATCTTACCGTTCCTTTCGCGCGTTATGTGGTGATGCATCAGAATGAAATTGTATTCCCGTTCAAACGCTACCAGATTCAGCCTGTATGGAGAGCTGATCGTCCGCAGAAAGGACGCTACCGCGAATTTTATCAATGTGACGCGGATGTGATCGGCAGTACTTCTCTCCTCAACGAAGTAGAATTGCTGCGCATCATCACCGATGTTTTTGATGCGTTGAAAATTGATGTCCTGATAAAACTGAACAACCGGAAAATTCTGTCCGGCATCGCTGAAGTAATTGGCGAAGCGGATAAAATCATTGATATCACTGTCACGATTGATAAGCTCGATAAAATCGGACTCGAAAAAGTTAACGAAGAACTTAAAGTAAAAGGATTGTCGGAAAGCGCAGTGCAGAAATTGCAACCGATCATTCTGTTGAAAGGATCCAACGAGAACAAACTTGAATCGCTCAGGTCGGTATTGAAGGATTCCGCGATTGGAAAAAAAGGCATCGAAGAAATCGAAGCGATTTTCAATTTGCTTCAGTCGGAAAACCGTAATTCTACGAATGTCGAACTGGACATTACCCTTGCACGCGGACTGAATTACTACACCGGCGCCATCATTGAAGTGAAAGCAAACGATCAACGCAGTTCATTCACCAGCAGCATTTGTGGTGGCGGACGTTACGATGATCTCACAGGAATTTTCGGTTTGCCCAATGTCAGCGGAGTCGGTATTTCTTTCGGAGCGGATCGCATTTATGATGTGCTCGAAGAAGTAAAAGGCTTCCCGGATTTCTCGGGAATCTCTACGAAAATACTCTTTGTGAATTTCGGCGAAGAGGAAGCGAAATATTGTCTGCACCTTGTCGACCGCATTCGCCAGGACGGCATCAACGCCGAATTGTTCCCCGATTCAGCCAAGATGAAAAAACAAATGAGTTATGCTGACGCGAAGAAAATTCCATATGTCGCGCTGATTGGCACTGAAGAAATGAAGAATGGAATCATTACTGTCAAAAATATGAGCTCAGGTGAACAAAGCAAGGTGACGATGGATGAGCTTTTGCATTTGCTGAAGTGAGATTTTAGTTGTTAGATGTTAGATGTTAGTTGTTAGATGTTAGTTGTTAGATGTTAGTTGTTAGATGTTAGTTGTTAGTTGTTAGTACTGTTTACTTATAAATAATCCTCGCGCTCTTTGCGTCCTCTGCGTCTTTGCGCGAAATAATATGAACTTGATATGAATACCCATAAAATATCTCTCAAAGGTCTCGATTTCGATACGATTGAAACTCTAATCCGTGATGAAGTTAAACTTGCTCTCGGTGAAGACGCGAAGATCGCGATCAATAAGGGGCGAAAATATCTTGATCTGAAATTAAAGGAACACAAAGAACCGATCTACGGAATCAATACCGGTTTTGGTGCTTTGTATAATAAATCAATTCCCGAGAAAGATCTCGGTAAATTGCAGACAAACCTGATGATGTCGCACGCCTGCGGTGTGGGCGAACCGGTTCCGGCAGAAGTGGTGCGACTCATGCTCATCCTGAAAATTCAGGGACTGGCATTTGGAAATTCCGGTGTGCAGTTGCAGACAGTTGAACGACTCATCGATTTTTTTAATCATGATATTCTTCCGGTAGTATATCAGCAGGGTTCACTGGGTGCTTCCGGTGATCTTGCTCCATTGGCGCATTTGTGTTTGCCTTTGATCGGAGAAGGGGAAGTCATTTTTGAAGGCAAGCAATATGCCGCGAAAGATATCCTGAAGAAATTCAAATGGAAACCGATTGAATTGCAAAGCAAGGAAGGTCTCGCGCTCTTGAACGGAACTCAGTTCATGTCGGCTTACGGCGTGTATTGTTTGCTCAGGAGTTACCAGCTTGCATCGCTTGCTGATTTTATCGGTGTGATTTCGCTCGAAGCTTTCGATGGCCGTCCGGAGCCTTTTGATAAACTCGTTCACAAAGTTCGCCCTCACCAGGGGCAAAGCGATGTCGCTGAAAATATCCGGAACATTCTGAAAGGTAGTCAGCTGATCAAACGCAAAAAAGAACACGTACAGGATCCTTATTCCTTCCGTTGCATCCCGCAGGTTCACGGTGCTTCCCGTGACGCGATCAACTATGTCGCGAATATTTTGCTGACGGAGGTCAATTCCGTCACCGACAACCCAACCATTTTCTCGGATGACGACAAAATTATTTCCGCGGGAAATTTTCATGGACAACCACTTGCATTGGCGATGGATTTTCTTGCCATTGCTTTGTCTGAACTAGGCAGTATTTCAGAACGCCGTACCTATTTGCTGATTTCCGGACAAAGGGGTTTGCCGCCATTTCTTGTCGCGAATCCCGGATTGAATTCAGGTTTTATGATTCCGCAATACACTGCCGCTTCCATCGCGAGTCAGAATAAACAATTGTGTATGCCGGCTTCCGTTGATTCGATTGTTTCATCAAACGGACAAGAAGATCATGTGAGTATGGGAGCGAACGCTGCGACAAAATTATTCCGCGTTGTAGAGAATGTGTATTCCATCCTCGCGATAGAACTCTTTACTGCAGCGCAGGCTTTGGAATTCCGTCGTCCTGCGAAAAGCTCTGAGATGATTGAAGATTTTGTGGCCGGCTTCAGAAAGCAGGTGAAATTTGTTGAAGAAGACAGGGTGATGTTCGAAGATATCCGCTCGGCAAAGGAGTTTCTTGAGGCTTTCTAAATCTTTGCGCTCTTTGCCCCGATGGGGAGAAATATTTTCGCGCAAAACTTGTCCCGTCCTTCAACGGGAGGTGCAAAGAGGGCAAAGATTTACTGAATGATTCGATTTTGAAGAGTCTAAAATTGACAGCAAATGGAGTCAGTAAAACTCGGACTAAAAGAAAACTGGAAACAGTTTGCTTTACTTGTTATCATTAACGGATTTGTAGGCGGCATGGTTGGATTGGAACGGTCCATTCTTCCGCAGATTGCTAATCAGGAATTCGCCATCGCGGCGAAGACTGCTATTCTTTCCTTCATCATTGTTTTTGGAATTGTTAAAGCGTTCGCAAATTATTTTACCGGCAGGCTTTCGAATAAATTCGGAAGAAAAAATTTGCTTGTTGCCGGCTGGTTGATAGGAATTCCTGTTCCATTCATACTCATGTATGCCAACAGTTGGAATTGGATCATCGCCGCGAATATTTTACTTGGGATTAACCAGGGCTTATGTTGGAGTACTACTGTTGTCATGAAGATTGATCTGGTCGGGGAGAAGCAAAGAGGATTTGCAATGGGTTTAAATGAATTTGCAGGATATTTTGCTGTTGCGTTTGTGGCCTTTCTTACAGGATGGATTGCCTCTGAATACGGCTTAAGACCTTATCCGTTTTATATTGGAATAGCGCTTGTATTTTTAGGTTTTTTCACAAGCTTGTTTTTAGTGAAAGACACCGGAGCACATGTAGCACACGAGAGAAGGGAAAGCGCTATTCCAAGATTAAAAAATCCATTTCTCGATACAACGTGGAAAAATAAAAATCTTGGTTCTGTAACACAAGCCGGATTGGTAAATAATCTGAATGACGGAATGGCCTGGGGATTGTTTCCGATTCTGCTCGCCTCGAAAGGGTTTTCCCTTGCACACATTGGGGTCATCACAGCAATTTATCCGGCAGTGTGGGGGATCGGTCAGTTGTTTACAGGACGTATGGCAGATTATTTCTGTAAAAAAGATTTATTATTTCTTGGAATGTTGCTTCAGGGATTAACGTTAATCTCATTTCCTTTTGCAGAATCAATGACTTTTTACATTATTCTTTCTTCTTTGCTTGGATTAGGAACTGCATTGGTTTATCCAACTTTTCTCGCAACAATAGCGGTAAATACCAACCCTGTTGATCGTGCGAACAGTCTTGGAGTATTTCGCTTGTGGCGGGATATGGGGTATGCTATCGGAGCCATTCTTACCGGACTGATCGCTGATTCATTTGGAATGAATGCTTCTATTGTATTTATCGGTTTACTTACGATAGTTTCTTCAGGAATTATATTTTACAGGATGCGATGTACGGAGCATGGTTCTGTTAAAATTCTGGATAGATTTTTTGGGAAACACAAGCATTCAGGACCTGACTGCGGTACTCATTTGCCCTTCAATTCAAAACTTCATTCTTCGGTTGCAGCGTAATAAAATTCTAATCTATTGACATTATTTTTCAGGTTGGAATTACACGGGCATTTTCCGGATGACCCGTCCGTCTAATTTACAACCTCCTTTAGCATGCTGAGGATGGTTTTTATCAATGGTTGGATCCTCCGGATCAGAATTGAAGGACGGCTTTCCCCATTGCTTAAAAAAGAAAAAAACTTCAGCAGCTTCGCATTGTTTTTTGATATCCAATACCCACTCTTTTTTAATAGGCCTTGCATGGTGACCGGATTCACCACCCACTATCACCCAATGAATATTGTTCAAATTGAGGTTTGGAAGCGGTCCTATTAATGGTTCAAGCGAAAGAAATTTAATCCTTGCAGTTGTTTGTCTTAATGAATCAATACGATACATGACTTTTTCATTTTCAACTGATGTCCCGATCCAGATATTCGGTGTCCAGTTCAATTCCGAATCATATTTTAAAATCAATTCAGGTCTTTTCGTTAATACCTGAAAAGTATGCTGTTGATTTTCATTCATGACACGAAACACCTTTTTGATATAAGACAAAGGCACGTTTTTGTGAAACAAATCACTCATGGAATTGACAAAAACCTTTTTGGGTTTGTTCCAGGTGTATGGTATTTCCAATGTCTCCGGATGCAGAGTGAGGGAG
>CAYMMN010000244.1:0-5375 GCA_964391495.1 uncultured Flavobacteriales bacterium
CATTGATTGCATCTTACCGCTTTACTTTCCCTGCACCGGCAACTGCAACTCGTACTTTCACTAACGATGCTGCACTCATTGGTGGCCAGGTTCCTTATGGCTTGTACTACTGGACTCCTGTAGTATTCGGTAATGCTGTTCAGGCGAGCGCAGGTACTCCTGTATTCCTGGGTGACCTTACACTTGATCCAAACTGTACTTATGTTGGAACTTCAGTTCCTTTGCATGTTTACGATCCACTGTCTCCGACTTGTACGGGTCTCAATGTAACTTGCAGTGATCCTTCTATCACTCCTGGAACTACCTCAGTTAGTGACACAGCGATTTGTGATGGCGATACAGCTACTTTCACAGCAACAGGTATGATTGCTCCAACTGAAGGTGATTATGCCGGTGAAAGCTGGGTAATTACAACTGCTGATATCTCCGGATCAACAGATCCTCTCAATGATCCAAGTATTGTTACATCTTATGTATTCAATTATTCAAACGGAACTTCTTCTCGTTTCATCGTGAACGATGGTCAGTTCATTGGATCCCTGATTCCATACGGAGTATACTACTGGACTCCTGTTGTGTTCGGTAATGCAGTTGCAAACACAACTCCTCCGACATTCCTTCAGGATTTGAATCTTGATCCTAACTGTACTTACAGCGGAACTTCAGTTGCTGTTAACGTATTGGATCCATCAGATCCAAATTGTACTGGTGTTGGTATCGCAGAAATCAATGCTTCTCAATTGGCGGTTTATAGCTTCCAAAAAGATGCTTCTACAATCGACATTCAGATCAATGCAGCTGTTTATGGAAAAACTTCAATCCAAATCATAGACATGATGGGACGCCAGGTTTATTCCAATACAACTTATGTAAGCAAAGGCGTTAACCACGAAATGGTGAATGCTCAAAAACTGAGCGCTGGTACTTACCTGATTCATGTTGAATCAAATGGTATCAAAGCCGTAAATAAACTGGTGAAATTCTAATTTTCACCGAATCAAAATAAAAGAGGCTGTCCTTATTTAAGGGCAGCCTCTTTTATTTTAGAGGGACGAGGGACGAAAGGGACGAGGGACGAAAAAATCCACCAACCACCAACCACTAAGCACTAACCACTAAACCTGTCAATCCAGCCACTCAAACCCCTCCGCCTTCGGAACATCATTAATCATATCTTTTCCAAGATCAGGAGGTGCTGTGAGTTTTCTGGTTTTGGTATTTATCCAGGCACCATCCACGGTGATGAAGGCACAATGGGTACCGTCTTCTTTTACGATTTCGTGTCGGAATGAAAATCGTGAGTAGTCTTTGTTGAGTTTTAACAATTGAAGATTGATTGTCGTTTTTTCTCCGAAACGAATTTCCCGACGAAAGACTCCTTCTTCCCTGAACAGTACTGGCCCGAGATGTAACTCCTGCAATTGACGAATTGTCAAGCCATGTTCTTCTAAAAATGAAGTTCGGATCTGAGCAGCTAAATCATAATAAACAGAATGTCTCAAATGATAATTGGGGTCAAGATCCGACCAACGAAGGTCCAGTGATTTTTTATACTCTTTCATGGTAATAGTGGATTGGAATCTTCAATTTTTATTTTTGACGCTTTTCTGAATTTGTAAATCGTATGAAGAATAACTGTGATCATGATAATAATCGCACCTAGGTAAAAGCCACTGTTGAGAATTTTTCCTTCACCGGCAAACAAAACAGCGAGGATAATCCCATATACCGGTTCCAGATTCAAGGCTAATCCCATGGTGAATGCAGAAACTTTTCTCAGTGCATCCAATGATAAAATCCAGGTGAGAACGGTACAAAAAAGAGAAAGTATAAGCAGATAAATAGAATCCGAAAAATCGGGGAGGTAATGTGTTGTCGGTTGAAAAGCAAGGTAGATTGGAAGCAATAGAGTGAGTAAAAGAAATCCACTGGTTAACTCGATCAGACTGATGGTCAACGCCTCATAATGTCCGGCAATTCGTTTGTTAAGTGTAGAAAATGTAGCGCTCAGCAATGCACTGATGATTCCCACAATAATCCCTGCGGATGCACTCAGATCAGAGTTGTAGATTGTCGCGATTCCAACCAGCGCGAAAAGACTGAAAACAATATCAGCATAATCAAATCTTGATTTGTTGACCAATGGTTCAATGATGGAAGCAAATAGTGCAATCGATGACAGGCAGACCATCGCGACACTGATACTCGAAAGTTTTATCGATCCATAAAATGCAACCCAATGAAGCATTACTAAAAATCCGATGCTGCCAATACGGATAAGTTCTTTTCTTTTTAATGAGGGAAAATTTCTCGTGTACAACATCAACAGCGCTATCGCAATACTGCTTATCAGCATCCTGTACCAGACCAGAAGTCCTTCGTTCAGGTTAATCAGTTTACCTAGAAGCCCTGTGAATCCCCAAAGGAAAATCGCTGCATGCATTTTTAAAAATGCTGTCCGCATCTGGGCTTTGGGATTCATCATCTTTTTTCTTCGTTTGAAGATCTTTATTAATCACCAAAAATGTCTAAGATTTTGGAATGAATTTTTGTAATTCTTTCCATACCTTAACTATGGGCAAACCCATTACATTGAAATAACTGCCCGAAATTCGATCTATGATGGCTATGGATTTGGAAGGGTCTATAGCAAGAGATCGTTCAAATAAATCAGCTTGTCCAATCTGCTTTAAAAAACTTAATTCCTCGTCAGAACAGGGGTTTATTCCCTGTGGTAAACAATCTTGTGCACCATAAGCTCCAGCCTTGTCAAATGGCTGGTAATGATCCACATAGGAGGAGATTTCAGATATTGAAAGTGATTTGAACCACACTGTAGTTTCATCAAAGAAATCAACAGCTGAGTTCTTTGAGAGAATACTCACACCAGTATACACCTGGTGGTCACGTCCTTGCAGTTTATTCAGCATGCGGATAGCATCTTGTCTGTCTGATGGTTTACCCAGTAGTTCGTTTTCACACCAGACAATTGTATCTGCAGTGATCAATACATCCTGATCATTCAATTCATTTACATATGCTGCTGCTTTATGTTTTGAAAGGTAGATTGCGATATTCTCCTTGGTGAGACCTGCAGGAAAATCTTCCGCAATGTCTTTCACCCGAATCTCAGGTGTGAATCCAATGCCTTCTATCAGCTGTTTTCGTCTTGGCGATCCGGAGCCTAAAATTAAATGCATATTATTATTTTATTTCCTGAAGATCTATCGATTGTACGTATCACCAGAGGTGCTACATTAAATCAGGCTTAAAGAACGTAAAGAAATTTCGAATTTTTCTGACACTCTGATTTCTTTACAATAGAATTGATGTGAACAATTTTTCAAGCCAGGAAATAAATATAAAATGGAATCATTGTAAGTATACCGGCAAGCATGATAAATTTAGTAAACAAGCTGGCATAGTAAAAATCCTTTTTTTCTTCTGCTGAATAAACAAGATAGGATAATGCAAGAAATGGGACGAGGAACATCGTTAATAGCCACCAGAAATTGATAACGTTATTGTTACGGAAAAATGTACTGAATACGAGATAGATTAATGCGACATTGAAAAGGATGCTCAAATATATTACCCATTTCGACTTTTTTACACCGAATCGCACCGGCAGTGTTTTGTACTGAGCAATTTCATCTCCATCCACATCCTCCGCATCCTTAATCAATTCACGCGTCAATGATACTGTGAATGCGAATCCGGAATAGAACAAAAGGTAGACGAAATTCCTGTAAAATTCTGGTTCGTATAAACCAACAATCAACAAAGACAACGCACTCAGAAAGGAGATAAGCAGATTCCCTGAAAGAATTCTGCGTTTGTAATAAGCAGAATACATCCACAATGAAGCTGCGGCAAAGACCTGCACCAATGCCATCATCGGATGTTCAATTTTGAATGCGAGATAAACGCCAATGATGATTCCAAAACCGCTAAGTATAAAGTAAAGTAATCGGGCGCTTTGGATACTGATTTTTTTTCCAACGATCAATCTTTCGGGCTTGTTGACCTCATCAGCTGTGATATCAAATACATCATTGATAATATTGCCGGCAGCTGCAATGAGTAGTGTTGAAATTACAAGCAGGGAGAAATCAAATTTCGACAAGTGCTGAGGGAATTCATCAGTGATATTGAATTCAGTTTGAAAAGCTGGAATGATGATGCAATACCTCACCAGGAATTGAGTCAGTGCAATCATTAAAAGATTCGGGAAACGAACTAATCTGAATAAATACATTATTTGTTCACTGAAATGAATACTGATATAAAAGAGTGGAGGCTTTGTACCGGAACGAAATTCCTTACTATTTCTTTTATCCTGCGGAAGAATTGTTGTCAGGTATATTTTGAAATGGCCAGTTTCCATGCAAGCGCATGACTTGTTCGACTACATCCCGTACACACCCGTCTCCACCTTTAAATGGTGAAATATAAACACTCAATTCCCGGATTTCCGGCGCTGCATCCTGAGGACATGTGGGAACTCCGATTAATTGCATCACTTTGTAATCCGGAAGATCATCGCCCATGTATAGTATTTCATCCAATTGCAAATCATATGCATCAAGGATTTCATCGAGCTTTTCTTTTTTGTTATCTACTCCAAGGTAAATATCAGTGACCCCGAGATTGTTAAGACGACTTCTGACGGATTCAGATTTACCTCCGGAGATGATACAAACTTTATATCTGGCTTTCACCGCTTCATGTAAGGCATATCCATCACGGATATTCATGACCCGGATCAATTCCGCCGGCATCACAAATAAGGAACCGTTGGTGAGTACACCGTCCACATCAAAAATGAAGCATTTTACTTTGGCCAGTCTTTGTTTGAAATTTGTATTCATGCCAACAAGTATACTAAATTTATTAAAGAACAGGACCGTTATGGTCTTCAATACTTTGACTGATCAATTTGTAAATTTTTGCGTAGTCCGGATTTTTGGCCAATTCTTTCAGGTGTTTATCTATGGTCTCACTATCACCTCTGCGGGCTGGGCCGGTTTGCATTTCTCCGGGAGAATGTTTCTGAACTTTTTTTGCAGTTTCTGCGATCAGTGGTCGTAGTAAATCAAAATCAAGTTTGCTCTTGCGAAGGATTTCTTCTGCAATTACAAACATATGATTACTGAAATTATTTGCAAATACAGCTGCAAGATGCAAAGACCGGCGCTCCGTTGAATTGATCCAATGAATGTTATCACTCAATGAACTTACGAATTTCGCAAATCTGTTGTTGACTGATGAGTTCCTGCTCTCGAGGCAAAATGGAACACTGCGGATATTGATTTTACGATCGCGTGAGAATGTTTGCAGAGGATAAATCACACCGCAATTGGTAAATGATTTCG
>CAYMMN010000245.1:0-5312 GCA_964391495.1 uncultured Flavobacteriales bacterium
CAGGTGTTGAGTCATAAAGGAAATACGTTCAGTAAATAAGGCGATTTGAGCCTCTGTAGATCCTGTATTCTTTTCTGAACCTCCGAATTTTTTAAAAATTGAGGTTTTTGCTTCACTGTTCAGCTTCATTGCGATAATTGCTTGGTTCGTTTTTTAGGATTGCAAATGTAGTCTTTTACAACAACATAACAAGTAATTATCCCTTAATTTTTTAGCAGACTTAGAACCAGTGCCAGCCTTGTTTTGAGCTCCCGGCGGTCGACAATAAAGTCGAGAAAACCGTGTTCCAGCACAAATTCAGCGGTTTGGAAGCCTTTTGGCAGGTCTTTACCGATGGTTTCCTTTACTACCCGCGGACCGGCAAAACCGATCAGGGCTCCTGGTTCGGAAATGTTCATGTCACCGAGCATGGCATAGGAAGCCGTAACACCTCCGGTGGTCGGATCGGTAAGCAGGGAAATATAAGGCAGTTTGGCATCCGCCAGCAGGGTGAGTTTGGCGGAGGTTTTGGCCATTTGCATTAAAGAATAAGCCGCTTCCATCATTCGCGCTCCGCCTGATTTGGAAATCAGGAGAAAGGGGAGTTTGTGTTCAAGACAATAGTCAATCGCACGTGAAATTTTTTCTCCCACCACAGAACCCATTGAACCACCGATGAAACTGAAATCCATACAGGCAATAACCAGTTGCTGTCCTTCCAGGTTACCGGTTGCTGTACGTATTGCATCGGTAAGTCCGCTCTTTTTCTGAGATTCAACGATACGGTCGGTATACTTCTTTGTATCTACAAAATTCAAAGGATCGTCAGAACTCAGGTTTGGATTGAGTTCATCGAATTCATTGTTGTCAAAAAGAATTTCAAAATATTGTTCGGAACCAATCCGGTCGTGATAGCCGCATTGATCGCAAACATATTTTTTCTGACCATGCTCTTTACTCGGGACAATGTGTTTACAAGAGGGGCATTTATGCCACAAACCTTCAGGCGTTTCCTTTTTCTCCGTAGTGGAGGTGGTGATGCCTTCTTTTATTCGTTTGAACCAGGACATTTGTCTGCGTCTTTAGTATGGAATAAATGCGAAGTAATTTTTGTACTGAAATTTCTATCGAAAGAATTTCTCTTAAGCGATCGTAATTTCCTTTGCGAGGTAAACATCCTGAATGGTATTCAGCAATTGTACACCTTCGTTCATTGGTTTCTGGAACGCTTTTCTTCCGGAGATGAGACCTTGTCCGCCCGCGCGTTTGTTGATCACCGCGGTTGTTACCGCTTCGCTCATATCGCTTGCCCCTTTGGATTCTCCGCCGCTGTTGATCAATCCTGCACGGCCCATGTAGCAATTCACTACCTGGTAACGGCACAAATCGATCGGGTGATCAGAGCTGAGTTCGGAATAAACTTTTGGATGTGTTTTACCAAAACTCAATGCAGTATAACCACCATTATTCGTAGGCAATTTTTGTTTGATGATATCCGCCTGGATGGTTACTCCTAAGTGATTGGCTTGTCCGGTGAGATCCGCAGCTGTGTGGTAATCTTTACCATCTTTTTTGAAACCACTGTTTCTGAGGTAGCACCAGAGGATGGTTGCCATTCCCAGTTCATGCGCGATTTCAAAAGCCTGACTTACTTCCTGAATCTGACGGGTAGATTCATCGGAACCAAAATAAATAGTAGCGCCGACAGCTGTTGCTCCCATGTTCCAGGCTTCCTGGATCGAACCGAACATGATCTGATCGTATTTGTTGGGGTAGCTGAGGAATTCATTGTGATTGATTTTCACGATGAACGGAATTTTGTGCGCGTATTTACGGGAAACTGAAGCAAGTACACCGTAGGTGGAAGCAACGGCATTGCAACCGCCTTCAATGGCCAGTTTCACAATATTTTCAGGATCAAAATAGATCGGGTTGGGAGCAAAAGAAGCACCCGCGGAATGTTCAATCCCCTGATCTACCGGAAGAATAGACATGTAACCACTGCCGGAGAGGCGTCCGTGATTGTATAACTGATGCAGACTGCGCATCACCTGGTTAGAGCGGTTGGAAGGAGCGAAGATTCTGTCAGTGAAATCCGGACCGGGAAGGTGCAGATTTTCTTTTTTTACGGTTTTACATTCGTGCTTCAGTAAGCCATCGGCACCGGCACCGAGTAATTCAACAATTTTCGAATATGACATGTTATGTACTGATTTAACAGAATGGCAAAGCTAATAGAGAATTTTGAAAATAGAAATCGATATCCCCTGATCCTGAACAAGGTTGTCAACGGCAGGAGGTTAGCATCCTCCACAATTTAGGAATGATTAACATCGATGTTCATCTTTGAATCATGTGATTAGCCGCATTTTTGTAAACCAATTTCAATCAAAAAAACAAAATGAAAAAAATATTGATTTGGATGACAGTCATCGGAATCAGTCTGGGAACTGTTGTCGCTCAAACACCTTCCACAGCTGTTATTCAAACATCCAATTCCAAAACTGCTCCGGCTGCAGTTTCGAAGGATCAGCAAAGTACTCTGGTAAAACCGCATCCGCCGGCACATGTGAGTCCGGTTGTTGTACCCAATAAAAAGCCGCATGCGAAACCGGTACATGTAACTCCGGTTCATCCCATGAAAAAGGATGGTACGCCTGACCGGCGTTTTCATTCCAATAAAAAATTGAAAAAGGACGGTACACCGGATGCACGTTTTAAGGAGAATAAAGTTCCTGCACCGGCATCCGGGGACAAAAAATAATCGTGTGAGGAAACACTTCCCCGGATGAAGGGAATGTTTGCATCCCGGCAAATCGCCGGGATGTTTTTTTTAGAAGGGATAACCGATAGCCAGGTTAGGAGTGATATCCCCAATCTGGAATTTTTGATTTGGATATACCCAACGTTCACTCAGATTGAGAGAAGGATCTCTCAATTTCACTGCCGCATCGACTCGGAGGATAAAAAAGGAGAAATTAAATCGTAAACCCACTCCGGCTCCAAGACCCATTTCTTTGATCATGTTTTGAAACTGGAACTGCGAACCCGGACGAGCCGCGTCAAAATTTCTGGTCCAGATATTTCCCGCATCCACAAAAGCGGCACCTTCAAGTTGCGCGCCTTCGAGGAGCCGTAACAAAAAGGAACGATACTCGATGTTCGCTTCGATTTTGATATCGCCACTTTGTTCAATGTTGACCAGCTTTTGATAGGAACCCGGACCAAGAGTTCTGGCGCTCCATGCACGCAAACTGTTCGCGCCACCGGCAAAGAAACTTTTTTCAAAAGGTAGGGCTCGTGAATTGAAGACAGGAAACCCTATTCCGGCAGCGATGCGGTAGACGAGTGAATTGTTTGGATCGAGTTGCAAATGGTAGCTAACGTCTACATCCGGTTTGATGTATTGTGAATATTTGATGTCAAAGACTTTGTAGTTTCCTTCTTCATCTTTTTTCAGCCCGAGTGGTTTTGCAAGCGAAGTCAGGATCAAGCCGGAGAACTCCATGTTGGCGCGAATGAAGAGAAATCTTCCGTTCATTTTAATTTCCTGGTTATTGAAAATCCAGGTGAAGCGTCCGGAAGGAATCAGGTGCGTATCATAGCTATACAGCAAACGCGGATCGTTGAGGCTGTCGAGTTTTGCCTGAAAAGCCGGAGAAGGTTTTACATAAACGGAATTTACTTCGAAGGGAAAAACAAAGAAGCGTTGGGTTTTTGAACCGCGCCACTGATAACCCATTGAAAAATTCAGGATGGAACGGACGTAATCCGGGCGGTTTTGATAATTGAATCCGATGTTGAGATTCGTCCGCGGATTGAAATAACGTGAAGTTCCTTTGGTGATAAAATTTGGAAGCAGGAATTTTTTAAATGCCAGGTTGATTTGTGGCCCGAACTCATACGTATTGAAAGCAAATATTTTTTTGTTTTGCGTAGGTTCATTGAAATTCGGAAGCGCTTCGATCGCACCTTTGATTTTAATATCCAGCACCTCTGCATTGTGAAAGAGGTTCTTGTCACGATAACCGATACTTCCCGCGATACCCAGGTTACCGCCGGTATTCGTTGCTTCTGCTTCCAGCGTAATGTCCCGCTGATCCATAGGCGTAAGCTGAATATTCACATCCAGTCGGTAGGGTTCGTTTTCATTTTCACGTACAACTTCAGAAAATTGAATGTTGATGAATTTGAAAATGTTCAGATCCTGGAGGCGTGTGTAGGAATAATCCACGCTTGGCTGAAGATAGAGATCGCCGGTTTTAAAAAAGATAGTACCGAGTAACTGATCGTTGTGGAGGATTCGAGAAGAATCAATGGAAAGAATATAATAGCCGTGATACAATGTCGTATCGGAAGGAATGGAATGGGAGGGATCCTTAGGATTAAAATCTGTCTGGATATAAATATTCCGAAGCGTGTAGCTGTGATGATTTTCGATCGGGAGGTTGCCAATTAAATCCGGATCGATATTTTCATTTACACGATTGATATAAAAATAAATATCCGTCTGATGATTGTTCAGAGAACTATCGACCTGGATAGTAATGTAATTTTTATTGAAAAAATAATATCCCAGATCTTTGATCGCGGTAGAGATCCTGTCTCTTTCCTTATCGATTTGATCTTCGTCGTAACGATCGTTGCTGACGATGAGGGAATTTCTCGTGAGTGAAGGAAGCAGGTTGTGGAGGACAGGATCTTTTGTGGAATAATCCACATTTCGTATAAAATAAGCTCTGCCATATTTAATAGAATAATTGACTTTGGCAGTTTTGTTGCTGTAGATGACAGAATCCTTCACCGATGAATTAAAAAATCCCTGTTTGTGTACAAGAAGGTTCAATTGATTCCGTGAACGTTCGACCAGGGAAGTGTCGAGAATTGTTGGTTCTTCACCAATACTTTTGAGCCAGTTTTTGAATTTTGTTTGACGGCCGTGATTTCCGAGGTTATAGACACCAAGGTGAAAACGAAAAAGTCCGAGGATTTTTCTATTCGGCTTCTGTTTGATCAGTGTAGCGAGACGTTCTTTTTCGATCAGACCGGTATCCGCGAGAATCACATTTTTGGTCAGCAAATACTGTCCTTCCGGAAGTTTACGAGCCGGATTGCAACCGTAGAACAGGAGCAATGATAAAAAGATATAAAGGGCGTTCTTTTTGGAGAGCACTATGCCGGATTCTGGATGCGATTCCTGCAAAATTAATATAAATAGCCATGGTTCAGTTTATTCTTTGGATGTCTCACAAACATGGTTTGTTGATAATTCAGAGATTTCCATACACTTAAGTTTCAAGGGATGAGAGCGTTGTAAATCCAGGAATATACCA
>CAYMMN010000246.1:0-5284 GCA_964391495.1 uncultured Flavobacteriales bacterium
GACAAAACCATTTACATCCAGACGTACAAAGTAAATACCCGGAGAAAGTTGTCCAGACCCAACAGTGTAAGCATGATCACCGCTTTGCACACTGCCTTTGTAGACCGTCTCAACAATATTTCCAAGCAAATCCACAACTGACAGATCCACTTCAGCCTGTTGATATATATCAAATCTAATCTGAGTGTTTTCTCTGAAAGGATTTGGTGCAGCAGTCATGCTCCTGACCGGTGAATTCAATTCCCCGATTCCATTGATCAGACGGTAAGCATAAACAGGCTCACAATTGCAGATTGTATCGATTCCGATAACAATACATACACATACATTATATGTTCCTGTATCCGCATACTGATGGATTGGATTCAATACACCTGTTGAATCATATGTTCCATCTCCAAAATCCCAGAAGATCGCGGAAGGATTACCACAATTGGATTGTACCCAGAAATTCATATTAACGCCTGTCTGATTCAGTGAATCCGGATAGGCTCCGAATGAAGGCGCACATGGTGACAGTGCCATCACATTGTTGCAATAGGTATTGGTGCATTGTGCTGCAGAATCAGTAATCGTCAGACATACACGGTATGTACCGGGTGCTGCATATGTATACACTGGATTTTGAACATTGGATGTACCACCATCACCGAAATCCCACAACCATGTGCTTGCATTTCCGGAAGATTGATCAAAGAAATATACTGTCTGGAAATTGATTGAATCGGTAATGCTGGTAAATTGTGCTGAACAACCCGATTGAGTAACAACCACTGTATCACATACTGAACTGGTGCACATAGAATCAGTGATGGAAAGACAAACTAAATACATCCCGGGAACTGTATATTGATGCATTACAGACTGACCTGGATAACTGGTAGTAATATTTCCATCACCAAAATCCCATGTTCCGATATGGTTGTATGGAATACTGTTGTCCTGGAAGTACACATCTGCTCCTATAATCTGGGCTGTAAAGGACGCCTGACAAGAAGTTGTATTCCCAACATAAATCGAATCGCAATAAGTATCGGAACAGCCGGATGAAGTAGAAATAGTCAGACAAATATTGTATACACCTGCTGTTGAATAAGTATGCGTTGGGTTTGCCAGACTTGATGAACCACCATCACCAAAGTCCCATGCCCAACCTGTAATGGTATTGGATGAAGAAGAATTATCCACGAAAATCATCTGAAGAGGATTTCCGGTACTTGCATAGAAGTCTGCAGTACAGAATGGTGAGCGAATATCTACAGTATAGCAATAAGTATCAGTACAACCTGTTGAACTTGTAATAGTCAGGCACACCTGGTAAACTCCAAATCCCGGGAATGTATGATTCGGGTTCTGTAAAGTGGAAGTGGTACTGTCACCGAAATCCCAGAACCAGGAAGTGATAGTACCTGAACTGGTGTAAGAAGAATCAGAAAAAACAGCATTCAACTGTCCTGTAATGTTATTGAATCCAAATCCCGCAATACAGAACTGTCCGGTTTGTACTTGAACATAAGTACAAGTTGTATTGGCACACATTCCTCCTGTTGTGGTAATACTCAGACAAACATAATAAGTACCCGTATTTGAATATATATGAGTCGGGTTTTGTACTGATGAAGTTCCGCCATCACCGAAGTCCCATGACCAGGTAGAAATAGCAGCACTTCCACCGCTACTTTGATCAGTAAAATTCACTACACCGCCACTCGAATTATAATTAAAATTCGCTGTACAAGGAACAATTTGTGGACCGGCATAAACCGAATCACAAAAAGTTGCTGTACAAGCTGGATTAAAAGTTACAGTCAGACAAACCAGATAATAACCTGTGGATGTATACGTATGTGAGGGTGATTGCAGATTTGATGTTCCACCATCACCGAAATCCCAGGCATAACTCACTGCAGTTCCACCGGAACTTGAATCAAAAAACTGAATGGAATACCCGCTTGAATCAGGAAATCCAAAAAATGTTGTTCTGCATTGCGCATTAACCCTGCTGAGATTACCGGCAAGTGTCAACAGAAGTAACATTAGCCCAAAGTAAAGTGCCCGGGGCTTGTTGGCTGTTGTTGGAGGTTGAATTGTTTTCATAGAAATTGGTTTTAATGATTATTTGATACCAAAAGTATTTTCAAGGCAGAATTCCTGAAACATCAATTACAAGATTTCTTACCTATCCTATTAGTCATTAAATTGTAATATAAGCGCTTTTTATTCATTTTTTGCAATATTTTCAAAAAATAAACTTACGCAGAATAAATTCAAATAAATAAGATGCCAAATAGTTCGTTTCAAACGAAAATCTATCTTTGTGACCCTATGAGAATTCTCTTCCGACAAGTCCTCCGTTTTGCATTATTACCCATCGGATTATTTTTTATACTGACAATGGATTCTTGTAAAAAGGAAGAATTCAGCACTGATTCATCTGCCAAACTGGAATTTTCTCAGGATACCGTAATCTTTGATACTGTATTTACACAAGTTGGCAGTTCAACCGAAGTATTCACTGTTTACAACAGAAAAAACTCTCCGCTGAAAATTTCTTCGATCCGACTGGCAACAGGAATGAATTCTCCATACAGATTGAATGTAGATGGAGTTCCAGGCAAGTCCTTTTCTGATGTGGAAATTGGTGCTGAAGACAGTTTGTTCATTTTTGTAGAAGTAACAATCGACCCCAATAATCAAAACACTCCACTGATTGTTACCGACTCCATCCTTTTTGAAACCAATGGGAATCTGCAGGATATTGATCTTGTTGCATGGGGACAAGATGCTTACTTTCATCGATCTCCCAATGGTGGTTCATTGTTTTTTCTGCCCTGCAATGATGTCTGGAATAATGATAAACCACACGTGATATACGGTTACGCTCTTGTTGATTCAGGCTGTACCCTTAATATAAATGCCGGAACAAGAGTGCACAGTCATCCAGGTTCCGGGATCATTGTATTGTCAGCAGGAACGCTCAAAGTAAATGGAACACTTACTGATCCCGTTACTTTTCAGGGCGACAGGCTTGGTGAGGAATTCAAAGATATCCCCGGACAATGGGATCGAATTTATTTATCCAACATCACTCGTTCCAATCTGATAAATGGCAGCTCTGAAATTGGACCAGGCAGCAGAAATTCAGAAATAAAATATGCCATCATCAAAAACGGAAACATTGGTTTGCATGTTGATACCGTATTCGCATCAACCGGCGAAACTACTTTGCGTATAGAAAATACAATTGTGAAAAATATGGCGGGAAATGGTTTGTATTTCCGCGGTGCTGTGATCAAAGCCTTCAATTGCGTATTCGCGAACTGCGGTTATCAGACAGCCGCGATTTTGTATGGCGGAAATTATGATTTTTACCATTGTACATTCGCTAATTTCTGGACTGGCAGCAACCGTCAGGATCCGGCCGTTTTACTCAACAATTATTTCGATGTGAATGTGCGTCAGCTCAATGCGACATTTTACAATTCGATTATTTATGGTAATCTCGACAATGAGATCGGACTTGATTCCTTTCCAAATGCAGCTCCGGGTCGTTTCAATTTTCGTTTTGATCATGTCATGCTGAAAGTTGAAAATAGTTTCCCGATCGGAAATCCTGCACATTACAATGCAATTCTTGCTGGAGCTTCGATAGATCCAAAATTCAAAGACATCGACAACAATATCTATGAAATCGATTCAACATCTGTCGCTGTTGATGCAGGAAGTGCCGCCTTTGTGAACGCTGATCCTGTACTGAATTTTGATCTGAAAGGAAACCCAAGACCGGTTAGCATCATCCCTCCCCCACTTCCTGATCTGGGAGCCTACGAGAGAAGATAAAAATTCATGTCTGCACGTACTGTTTTTTCTACAGCCTACTTCCCTCCTGTTTCCTATGTGATGCAATGCATTTCTTCCGGGGAAGTAAGAATAGAACAGCATGAACATTTTATTAAACAGACATACAGGAACCGTTGTCATATCTATAATTCAAACGGATTATTACCTCTCATCATTCCTGTTGAACACATCGATCTTCACAAGAAGCCTATTCGCGATGTGAAAATTTCCTTCGGAGCCGACTGGAAAAAAAACCACTGGAGAGCGATCTGCTCGGCATATCGCAATGCACCTTTTTTCGAATTTCTGGAAGATGAATTGTCAAATGCATTTCATGTGGAAAAAACTTTTCTTGTCGATTTCAATACGCATTTGCTCGAAAATTTATTTTCCATTTCAAAATTGCAACTGAAGATTGAATTCAGTGATACTTACGAGGAAAAACTTATCGACCACATGGATCTGAGAAACACTTTTCATCCGAAGAAACAAAATCAATTTTCAAATCCGGTTTATCATCAGGTCTTTGCCGACAAACACGGCTTCCTCCCTGACCTGAGTTGTATTGACCTTCTTGCAAATGAAGGTTCATTGAGAATCTGATACTCTTTTTTTATCACGGCAGTCCCCTTTCATTTTGAAGAATAAAAAATCTTGTGACACGAAGTACACTATGGATTCACAAAGTGCACAAGGAAATCAGAGAGTTATTTGAACTCATCTCAATAAGCTTTCGGTGAAAGCTGATACTTTTTTATCAAAGCATCTAGCTTTTATTTTGAAGAAAAAAAATCTTGTGACACAAAGGACACAAAGGATCCACAAAGTGCACAAGGAAAAGCAAGGATTATTTGAGCTCTACATTAGTAAGGTTGTCAAAACTTCTCTACATATAAAATCTTCCATATAGTAAGTTGGAAACATGGTTTTCCAGTAATACTATTGACCCAAAAAAAGAATTTTATGAATGAGAATGAAATCTCCAAAATCATTCTGGATAATGCTATTTACGTTCACAAAAAACTGGGTCCCGGATTATTGGAAAGTACTTATGATGAATGCCTAGCTCACAAGTTAAGGGAGAATGGACTTTTGGTTGAACAACAGGTTGCTGTACCGGTTGAGTTTGAAGGAGTAAAATTAAATGTTGGATATAGAATTGATCAAAGAATCAACAAAAAAGTAATTGTAGAAATTAAAGCAATTGAAGCTCTCAATGATATCCATGTAGCCCAAGTCCTCACTTATTTAAAATGGTCCGGTTGCAAATTAGGCCTTCTCCTGAATTTCAATAATGTTCTTTTAAAACACGGCATCAAAAGAATTATCAACGGCACTATATAATTTTTCCTAGTGAACCTTGTGCTTCCCTGGTGCCCTTTGTGCTAAAAGATTGTTTAAACAAATTCTGAATAGCTTAAAATTATCTACTCCATCAAATTAC